>DAHXMR010000248.1 GCA_027371655.1 Microcaldota archaeon | reverse complement strand
GATCGCGGACGACGTGCTTTCCATCGCCAACCACGACCGCGACCTCTCCGAAAAAGCCGAGGGAAAAATAATCCTGTCCGCCAAAGTCGGCCGCAGCACGCAAACGGTGGAAATCCCCTTCGTGATAACGAGCTCCTTCTCGCAAAAGAACCTCGACGGCCTGTGGGCCGTGCAAGGCGACACGGGAACCGCCGAGGTCCAATTCGAAATAGACCTGGACAACAAGAAGCCGCAAACCGCCACGGTGCCCCTCACCAACAACGCGCCTTACCCGCTTTTGCTCAACCACGCGGAACTTGGAAACCCCGACTGGCTTTCGGTTTCCCCGCTATCGCTTGTCATGCCCGCAATCGACGCGGGCGCAACAGAAGGCACGCCAAACAACCTGGCAGTGCAGGCGACAGTGCCCGCCAAATTCCAATCCGACGACTGCCTCTTCGAGGGCGATGACACGCAGAACGCGACGATAATGCTTTACGCGTCATACGGCGGCGTTGTGTCCGCGAAAAACCTTTCCGCAACGCTCAAGCTCACGTCGTCCTCCGACTGCGCGCCCCCCGGCGGCCTTACGATATCGCTTCCAATAGACGCGTCGTTCACGTTCCCCGCAAACATCAAGCGCAAGCACAACGACGACGGCTCGTTCGTGGCGCTTCTCCCGACCGGCGAACGCATCCTGCTCTCTTCCGGCGCCATGGTCGACGACACCGGTTCGCGCGTGAAGGTAGTGCTGCCCTCCAACGCGTCCATAACCCTCCCCCCCAAGCTCGCAAGCGTGACGTCCGCCACCAAGTTCGAGTTCTGGCTGCCATTCGAAGTCAAATACGAGCTTGGGCCCATGCAGCAGAAAATAAACAACGCCGACGGAACCACGACAATCATACTCGGCTCGCAGGACAAGATCACGTTCCCCCAGGGCACGAGCTTCACGCCAAGCACCGAAAAGCAGGGCGGCCTTGTGGCAGCCGTGCCCGCAAACGGCCACGTCAAAGTCGACAAGGCGACGATTGAAACGAGCACTTGCGCGACAAGCCTCGGATTCCCGACAAGCGCGTCGTTCACCCTTCCCGCAGGCACGACCTCGGAGACCACTGCGTCAAGCGGCACCACCCGCGCCAAGCTCAAGGACTGCGACACCGTCGAAGTGAACGCGGAAGACGGAACGTTCGTCCGCCTCCCCTCAAGCAACACCTTCGACGTCGACCCCCCCTCAACGCTGCAGCCCACCACCGACGGCACGTTCACCGCGAAAATCGCCGCGGGCAAATCGTTCAAGTTCTACTCGTGCAGCGCGCAGGAAGGCAGCGTCAACGAATACGCGCTCAAATTCCCCATACAAACAACCATCCTCGTGTCCAAGAAAGCCACCGTGGACAGCGGAACCGTGTCCTTCGGCGGATGCGAAAAAATCGAGCGCGTCGACGAAACCGGCGCGAAAACGTCTTACCCAAGCGCGCGCACGATGACGATCGCGGACGCGCAAGTGCTGCCCCAGGACGAGCAGGGCAACACGCCCATAATCGTCCCCGCAAACTCCGAAATAACCCTGCAAGCCTGCCCGTGCGTCCCCGGCACTTCCGAGGCAGTTACCATTTCATACGCCTACAAATACCTCCAGCTTGAAAACGACACCATAACATTCAACCTCAGCGACGCGCAAAAGCAGCAGGACCAGGACGCCTGCCTGTACAACAAGGGAACCGACCCCATCAAAATCCAGGCCACCGCAAACGTCGACGTTGCCGGCCTCACCAACCTCGGCGCGCTGGGCTTCATAAACGACAGCAACATGCGCTTCGCAAAAGAATTCGAACGCACCAGCCTCATGCCGCCCACCGAACAGGGAGCGCCCTGCATGCCCTTCCGCATCACCGCCCAGCTTCCCCCGAACCTCGTGGACGACTACGGCTGCATAAAAGACCGCAGCGCAAACGCCCAATACGCCGGAAACATCCGCTTCGACGGCGAATCCACCAAGGGAATCAAGATAGGCAGCTACGCGCCCCTTTTGACCGCCACCATCAACGTCAAGGCCAACGGCCAATGCTGGTACGAAGCCCGCAAAAACGTCAACCTCGCGCTGCAGGACTTCTACGTCAACTACGACGCCGCACAAACCGACCCGCGCACCAACGAAGGAATGGTCCTCGCATTCAAGAACAAGGGCCACGTTCGCTACATCACGCTTGTCAACAACCGCGAAGAAGACGTTGACGTGACGCTCGCAGGAGGCAAGACCACAAGCGGCGAAATGATAAAATGCTTCAACTACGCCGACAGCAAGGATGAATTCACCAACGAAACGCTTCCCGCCGCAACCGCACGCGTCATACGCTGCGAGGCTACCGGCGACGGAAGCCCCGAAGGATTGGGGCCCGCATCGGGATTGGTGTTCACCGCAATCGGCCGCGACACCAAAAAGGAAACCAAGAAAACAGTCCGCGCGGTCATATACGCGGTGCAAGGCGACCAGGCCCAAAACCTCTACTACTCGACGCCCATAGGCGAACTTGCGCCAATAGAGCAAACCAACGTTCCGCAAGTCCCCGCCAAATACAAGGAACCGCCCCTCAAAGACGCCGTAACCGGCGCGGTGGTGCCCGAAACCAACTCCACCGCCGCGGGCGCACAAAGCCCCGCCACGCAAAGCGGCTCGCAGGCCCAGGCAAAAGCGCAGCAACCGCAAAAACGCTCAATATCCTTCGCGGACGCAAGCACTTCAAGCCAAAGCCAGGCCAACAGCTCGTCGTCCACCACGCCCGAATGCAGCGACTCGAAGCCGTGCCCGACAGGCAAGGCATGCACGCAGGGCGCCTGCGTCGACCAGGCAACGCCCGCGCAACAGCAGGCACTTTCGCAAAGCCCGTACCCCAACGCCGCCCCCGCCCTCGCAGGCAACGCATCCGCAATGCCCGACGGAGTGGCACTGCCCGCAACAAACGTCACGGGCACCGCGGTTGCAACAACCGACGACTACTTCACCGTGTGCGAAAAGAACTACTGCAACTACGAGCAATCCAAGCGCGCATACTCCTCGTTCCTCTCCAACGTCAGGGGATACATCTCCTGGATTGCAAGCGACGAAACCAACTTCACCACGCGCATAAGCCAGTTCTGCCAGCGCTCGCGCAAGATATTCGGAGGCGACGGCGCATACTCCAAGGTAATGACGCTGCAGCTTGCCAACACCGTGCAAAAAATAGACTTCCTCGAAAACGACGCGCGCTCCGCCCTCGCACTCGGCCCCGACGCGCAAGTCCAGCTCTCCTACGGCGAAATCGGCGAAAGCCGCGAATTCCGCGGATGCGGAACGTACGAAATCCGCGCCACCCTCGACCTGTGCAAGACAGGCGCCACCGACATGGCCGAGTGGAAGAAAAACATAGGCGTGGAAATCCGCACCGATAAAATCCACTCCTGCGAACCCACGCTCGCAAACGCGCCCCTGTTCCTCGGCACCAACTCAAGCGACCTGGGGATAACAATCGGCCGCAGGATAGTGCACTGGCCCGGCGAACTCGCAGAGCGCGCGGGCGTGATATTCACAAAGACCAAGGACAACTTCGGAAAACTCAGCATCAACCCCCTCTCCTGGCTCAACATCCTGGACATCGGCGCATTCGCCCTCGGGCCCTACGGCGAGGAATACAACACGCGCGACAAGACCGCGGCAAAAGACCTCTACCTCTACATGTACCAAAACTCCACGGAAACAAGCCGCTTCGCAACACAGGCCCAATCATACGGTGACGTCAGCTTCTGCGCGGGCCACGGAAAAACGCAGGCCCTCGCAGTCGGCACAATCGCAATAGTCGGAACCCTCGCAAGCACCGCGGCAACCGCGCTCCTTGGAATCGGCGCATTCGCATCCGGCGGGGCAACAGCGGCGCCCGCATCGTTCAGCAGCATAGTGACCGTCACTTCCGCAAAACTTGCCACCGGAATGCCCACCGCGCTTGCAACGTGCTTCGGAGTCGCGGCAGGCGAACTTGCCGCCGACACCGCAAAAAGCCAGGTGCAGGAAGGCCTCTGCCAGGGAATAAACAACTGCATCCGAAGCGAAATCTGGGGCGGCGCATCCTCGATGATGCCCACCGCGGGAAAACTCGGCACCGAAGGCGAAACCGCGGGCCAAACAGTCCGCGGAGGCCAGTTCACAACGCAAATGCAGCAACAGGCCCTTGCGGACGCAAAACAATTCGCGCGCACCGGCAAATTCACCGACTCGCTTGCGGCATGGTTCAAGACAATGGGCTACGACGTCAAGGCCGGAGGCCAAGTCGGGCTATTGCGCCAAGGCGAGGGAATGACGCCACTTGCATTCCAGGACGTTGGCAAAAAAATGGCGATAACCGCGGGAGTCGCGGCAGCACTCGGAGGATTTGGCGCGGCATTTTCCCCCGAACTCGAAGGCGCAACAGTGCCCCTTGTAATCGGAGGCAGCGCGGCAATAACAAAAATCAAGCAACTCACCGCGGGCGAGGCAGCCGGGGCAACGCTCACCGCGGAACAAACAGCGGCCACCAAGGTTTTGGACGCGGCAACAACCGAGAACCCGGACCTGATGGAATACATGCCCGGCCTCATAAAATACCCCAAAGCCGAAGCATACACTTACTACGGAAAAACTTTCCACGACCCGCTTTTGAGCAAGGCGGAATTCTACAAGCTCTACGACGCGCAAAAACTCATGGCAGGCACCGTCGGCGCGACCGCGGCGGGAACCGCAGCGGCCGCAGCAGGAACCGCGGGCGCAGCGGCGGCAACCACCGCAGACAGTTTGTTGGATTCGGCTACGTTTGATGGCGCAGCAACAATTGCAAAAAGCTACAAAGTGGGAGACCGCAGCATCACCAGCATACTTGACAGTGCCGAGCAAGCGGCGATGGTTAACATTGTCGGAAAAGTATCCGCAGCCGACGAAGTGGTAATTAGACGGGCCCTGCGCACCGAGTTGAATGGCATTGCCCGCGCATCTGCAGCTGGCAATGCCGTTGATACCGCTGTCAGCTTCACCCGGGTTCAAGCGCAACTTACGGGCATAAAGTTGCCGTCTGCCGCAGCCGCTGCAGCCGCTGCCGAAGTAACCGCACAGGACGCCGCCGCCGCACAGGCGCGCGTAGACCAGGCGCTTGGAAGGGCGGGAACCAAGTTCAGGATAGGCGGCCCGAGAAAAAGCGCGGACGGGCTTTTGAAGGGTTTGGCGACATCAATCAATCCGGCCGAGGTAGACAAGTTGGACGAAAGCAATGCTGACTTCAAGGCGCTCAAGCAGCTTTTGAAAGCCGACGACGCGCAGGTCCGCGGATGGATAAAGGACCAGCAGGTCGCAAGCGGGCTGCAGGACAAGAAGTTCGCAAACCTCATAACAAAGCTGAAAGACCTCAACAAGGCCGACCTCGCAAAAATCGGCGCGCAAACCGCGGCAGTGCTATTGTTCGCGGTCGACGTGCGCCCCGTGGAAGCGGTTTTGGACACCAAGCTTTCCAGCCACATCGTCACATTCCACATCGAACAGAAGGGCGGAACGCGCTTCGGCCTCGTGCCCTCGACCGGCATCAAGTTCCCGTCGGCGTACAGGCTTTGCGTGCGCGGCAGGGACGGCGAGTGCGACAATTCCAAGAGCTTCTATTTGGCCGACCTGTGCAACTCGGATCGCAGCGCATGCCTTTACTCGATGCCCCTTCCCACGCAGAGCGCGACCGCGCCCCAGGGCTTCAATTTGATATTCGTGAAAAACGACGAGAACGTGGACTCCAACGCGCTTTTCGACAGCGTGTTCAACCCAAGCTCCAAGCCATTGGGCGCCGACAGTGGCGTGCTCGACGGCGGCGAACTGTCGCAAAAAGACGTGGAACGCCTGGGCAAAACCCGCGACGACACCGGAAACGGAAGCGCGCTTGCCACGTCGACCACTAACGAGGGGGACGTCAACATCCTCTCCGAGGAACCGGGAAGCGCGCCCGCGCCCGCAGCAGCAGAAGGCTCGGTCGCACTGGACCAGGCGCAATAAAATTTTTTGGTGCAAAAACACATGCCGAGAAAATATTCAAGGGAAAACGGGGACGACCCGCAGGAAAGCGCGCTTGAACGCGTGCGCTCCAACCCGGACTCCGGGGCAAAGCCGTCCAACTTCGGCAGGAACGTCCTGATCCTCCTTGCAATAATCGGCGCACTGTTCCTGTTCAACGGATTCGCATTCATCTCATCGCTTTTGCCAAAGCAGGCCCTGCCCTCGGCGGAATCCATCCAGGCCGCGCTTGCGCCAAAGGAAAACCTTCCTCAGGGCGTGGCGATGTTCTCCGAAAACTACGGGGACCGCCTCATACCCTACTACGACAAGTACTACGGCTTCCAAATCAGCTACCCGATAGGCTACGCGGCCATGCTTGCGCCCGAACCCGGAACCTACGTGCGCTTCCAGGCCGACTACCCCGGCTCGTCGTCGGAATTGATCGACGTGCAGGTGTTCAACGGCACCGGCGCCAAGGACCTGTACGGCGCGGCCGTAAGCGAGCTTGCAAACGAAACCCTGCAATCCAACGAGGAAATCCCATTCGGATGGCGCAAGGCATACCTTGCATCGGGCTCCATCGCAAACCCCGTGGGGGACGGCTCCAACTTTTTGGTGCGCGAAGGATTCTTCGACTGCACGACCCCCGCCGGCGAAGCATACTCCGTTGCCATAGTCGCCGCAATCCCCCAGGAATTCGAACAGGACGCCCTCCTCGCATCCTACATGATACGCACGTTCAAGTGCTGAATTTTAAGCCCCATTGCATCGAATCCGGCTTTCGGAAAGTTTAATATCTTGTTTGGATATCTATTTATGATATTCGCCAGTCGAAGGCGTGTTTTGGAAATGAAGTGCTTTTCTTGCGGGGGAACCAAGTTTTCGGAAACCGCGGTTTCGCTTGGCTTCGGCGTGAAATCGCGCGCTTGGAAGTGCGCCAAGTGCGGCGAATTGGTTCTGGAGCCCCAGGCAGCGGAGCGCGCGCTTTTGCTCAATAAGCTCAAGAACGGGGTGGAAGTCAAGGTGGGAATGCTTGGCGCAAGCAAGGTAATGCGATTCCCATCCGCAGTAAGCCGCCTTCTTGGCTTGCGCAAGGGAAGCCGGGTTTTGGCAAAGCCGGTCATGCAGAAAGGCAGGGTCTTTTTGGAAGTCGAGGCGGTATGAAATGATTTCGGCGAAAGTGCACGAAAAAGCGCTTGTCGTGGGCGGGCTGAAAACCGTCGAGCGCATCGCCGCACTCTGCGACGAAGAGCTTTTGGGCAAAGTGCTCGAGGAAGGCGACCTGTGCCTCGACCTGGACAAGCACGCCGGTTTTTACAAGGGAAAAATCGTCTCCGAAGCCCAAGCCGCCAAGCTGCTTGAAGGCGCATCCAGCGTCAACGCGGTGGGCGAAAAAAGCGTCGCCGCAGTGAGAAAGGCGTTCGGCAAGGCCGGCGGCGCAATCAAAATCGCCGGAGTCCCCCACCTCCAAGTGTATAAATTGTGAGTTTCGAGTCCGAGTTTCGGCTTATAACAATTCGAGGAATTCTTCGCGGGTTAGTGCGGCTTGGGATATTATTGCAAGCAGCGTTCCAGGGTCGACTTCCCTGTGCATGGGTACTATTGCGACTATTTTTTGCCCTCCTTGGATTTTTGTCATTACAATGTGGCTTCCCCTTTGGCGGGAAATTTCAAAGCCGGCTTTGCCCAGTGCCTTGAGTATTTTGATGCCCGACAGGACTGGAAGCTTTGTCAAAACTGCATTCACCCCCGGCAGTTATTTTTCAGGCGGTAAAAGTAGCGACAACGGGTTTGGGCGTTTTTGCAATTTTCGAGTCCGCGGTCTCTTCCAAGTAGAGTTCCACGGCCTCTTTGAGATTTTTGAGCGCCTCGGAACGGGTCTTTCCCTGGCTTGCCACGCCAAGCTCCCGGCAGTATGCAACATACGCCACCTGCCCTTTCGTGATTATTGCGGAGTATTCGTGTTGAGCCTGCATTTTCTATCAAAAGTTTTTGTCAAGGCGGCGTTTTTATAGCTGTCGGAAGTTGCCTTCCGTTGGTTTGCAAACTTTTTAATTCGGCTTCCGCGTTCTTAATTCTCAAGGTATTTTAGAGTGTGCGGGTTGCGGGAATGAACTTGAACGTGTTCAGCGTGCTTGCGCTGCTTGCGATGTTCGCGGGCTTCGGCGCGGTGTTTTTGGTCAACGCAAGCGCGCACGACGCGTCCCAGCGCATAATCGTTCAGGCGCCTTTTGCGACCGCAGTCGGCGGCGCCGGCTTTTCATGGCAGGGCGCGGCCAACTCGTTCCTGTTCGTCTTCCTCTTCTCGCTTTTGTTCTTCGGCTTCGCCGCGCCCCTCGCGCTGGGATTCGAGGGCGCCCGCTTCGGCGCGCTTTTTGCCGCCGGCCACCTCAACTTTTTCGACCTCTCCTTCCTGGTCCCCGAAGTGCTTGCCGCGGTTTCCGCGACCATCCTGGGCAAGGGCATAATCGACGACTACCGCGGCGCCAAAAGCGTTTTCGAATCGTGGGACGAGGCCGTCAAATGGCTCCTCCTGGGCCTCGTGGTGCTTTTGGTGCTACTGGCACTGAGGCCGTACCTCTCCGGCCTCTTCGGCTGAAAGCCCCCCCCGCCCCCAAGGAATTCGTTTTTATTTGGGCGGCGCGGTATTCTGTCTTAACAATGGCCCTCGCGCACGTTCTGGCACTGGATTACCTTTCCGACGCCGACTTCGTAGTCAAAATAATCGTTTTCGCGTACATGATGTTCTGGCTCTACACCACTTTCAGCGAGGTGCCCGTGATTTTCGGCATAAGCGCCCTCATCGCCTCGTACTTTTTGTGGGCGTTCGCATGGCCCACCATAATCTTCGTCTTCCTGTTCTTCGCGATAATAGTGTTCGGAAACATGCTGCAGCAAATGCTGTTCTTCGGCCTGTTCCCCGCCCTCAACCTGCTGGGCATAAGGACCCCCGCGATGGGAATGGGCGCGGCCGAGGCCGAAATGCAGGAACTGCAGGACATCGAGCGCAAGATAATGCAGGGCAAGAGCCTGTCGCAGAGGGAACAGGACATGTACCGGCACAACATGGAACAGCAGATGCGCGCCGAACAGACCAAGCAGAGGATGATGCCGCGCGGCGGCATGCGGCGCTGAAAAAAATTCCGGGGATTGGAAAATGGCTTTCGCGTTTTTGCAGGCCGCGCACGGCGCGGTGGTCGCCCTCGAGTTTTTGGACGACCTGTCGTTCTGGGGCACGCTGATTTGGTGGCTGTTCCTCGCATTCCTGGCATGGTGGCTCTACAAGTGGTCGGAAGAGCACCTGGCGTTTTCGCCCGTGCTCACCCTCGCTGTCGCGTTCATCCTGATTTGGTACATGGTCATCGAGCACCCGGAGTGGGGCATTTTCGCGTTCGTGATCTCGCTTTTGCTCTTCTCGGGAATCATCTGGCTGCTTCCGATACTGCTGCTTCCGTTCGGGGGAATGTTCAGGAAGCATTGAAAAGGGAAACTGAAAGGGGGGTTTGTGTCCATGAAGCATTTTGGAAAGGCGCTTGAGTATTACGGGCACTCGATTTCGCACAGGCGGCAGTGGACCGATTTCTGGTTCCGCCTGCTTGCCGTGGCGGTCGGGGGCTTCGCGCTGTTTTTCGCCTGGGACTTTTTGGAACGCAATTATTCCACCCTCGTTTCCATCGGAGGCAAAGTAGTGCTTTTGAACCAGATTCTGTTCGCCTGGTTTTTCGCGGGCGTGGTCTTCGGCGCCGCCTTCATCGTCCTCGTATCCGAAGGCGAAATCCTCATGGGCTTCCGCAAAATAGCCAAGGCCACCGCGGAAGGCGCAACGCAATCCGCGGAAAAGCCCAAGGCAAGGCCGAAGGCGGGCAAGGGGCGCCAATAGCTTTTTTGCCCCAAAAGGCCGAGAACGCCCCCTTACTGCTTGGTTTAAATTCGGTTTTTTTCACTATTCTGTTGCAAAAAGGTTTTTTTGAAAGGACTGCGAGTTTGCTTGATATGATTGCGCTTGATTTCTGGGACGACTTCGGCCTGGTCGTGCTCATCCTCCTGTTTTTCCTGCTGTACAACATTTTCTCGACCGGCCTCATCCGCTCGCCCTTCCTCGCCCTCATAGTCACCGCCATAGTGGTGTACGTCGTAGTCCTTCCCTACACGTGGTTCATGTACCTGCTTTTCATCATCCTGTTCCTCGGAAGCGCGTTTTCACGCATAAAGCCCGGGGAGTGGTGAGCCGCACTTGTTCGACTTCACGTTCCTGTTCGTAGTCGTCCTCATGCTCATCGCGTGGCAAAGCGGCCAGCCCCTCATCGCCATCGCGCTTTTCGCCCTCTTGGTGGTATTGTCCAAGAGCAAGATTTTTTTCGTCATGCTCCTGCTTGCAGCCGGCCTGTTCGTTTTCGCAAGCCCCGACACCGCCAACCCGGTGGTGGTCGGCATCATACTGGTCGTGATTTTCCTGATGATGGTCAAGCAGGAGGAAGACCACCCGTCGCCGCAGGGCTACGGGGGAATGCAATGATTTTGCGGGGTTGAAAAAAATGAGCACGATTACGTTCCTTCTCATGATGTTCGTCGCGTTCCTGCTCTACTCCGCGGGCCAGGTGTTCTTCGCGTTCATACTGCTGGTGCTCGCGCTCTTGCTGTTGCTCACCACCGGCGACAAGTCCCAAGCCCCCGGGGAGGCGGGCGCGTCAGGCGGCCCCATAGTCGTGCACGGGGGCCAAAACCAGTACCCCTCCTCGTTCAGGTTCCAGCCCGACTGGAAAGGCCCCTCCTCCGGCGAGGCGCAGGTCGGCGGCGCGGTCGGGGACTTCGTCAACTTCGTCGGCTCGTCCACCGGGCACGCAATCCGCTTCTTTTTCGGCGAAAAAAAGGAAGAGTGAAACGGCGGGGAAAATTCGGATGCGCACGGATTTCGTCTTGCTTTTGGTTGCGGGAATCCTCGCGCTCGCGCTCAACATAGCGTGGCTCTGCTTTGTCATTGCCGCGATTTTCCTCATCCTATTCCTTGCGGACTCTTCTTCCTCCCCAGCGCGGCAGGATGCCCCCGCGCAGGCCGCGGCAGGCGCCGCGGGCGCGCCGGGACCGGTGGTGGTGATGCAGCAGCAGGGGCCCGCCGCCCTGGACTACTTCACGGCCATGCAGATGGACCGCGCGGTCGAGGAAGCCGAAGAATTGAAGCGGCACAAGGAATTGGTCAAGGAACTGAAATCGGAGCGCAAGGAACTCAAAAAAATAGTTAAAGAACTTGAAAAAACAAAAGAAAAAGGGGACGAACAATGAAATCCGCGGGCATCCTGTTTGCAATCCTTGCCGTACTCGTTTTTTCAGGCGCAGCCGCGGCCCTGTGCATCTGCCAGGGCGGGCCGCAAAGCGTGTCGTGCAAGGCGTGCGGCAGCGCATCAAATGCCGCGCCCGTTTCCTACGCCGTGAAGCCCGGCCAGCTGCTTGCGGACATCGCGAAAGAATGCGGGGTCGACGCCGCAACCATCGCGCAGGCGAACGCGCTGCCCGACGGCGCCGTCTTGCAGGGCGGCCAGGTGCTCCAAGTCCCCGGCGGAAAATGCGGGTCCGCCTCCCCCTCGGCCGGTTCCTGCGACAAGGCCAATGCAATAGTTTCAAAGGCAAACGCGCACAAGGGCCAGCTGCCGGGAGCGTTCGGATGCCCCTCCCCCGGATGCGCGTGCTTCGCGTCAACCGTTTACAAGGAAGCGGGAATGGGCTTCGGCTACTCCGCGTGGGCGCCGGCGGTGTTCGACATGTCCCGCGCAAAAGGCACGGTGATAGACAAATATTCGGACCTGCAGCCTGGTGACCTCGTGTTCTACACCAACACCTACTGCTGCTTTGCCGCGGGCACCATCACGCACGTCGAAATATACGTGGGCGGCGGAAAAACCATAGGCTCAGGCGACGTGCCCGTTGCCGTGCACGGCGCGACATACTTCGGAAACCACTTCTACGAGGGCGTAAGAGTGGCCAAATGCTGAATTAAAAGAAGGATTACTTTGAGCGCAGCAAGTTCTGCCGCTGTGTTTCCAAAATTTTCCTGTTGATGTCCTGAAGCGCTTTCGTGAGCGCGACACGCTCGTCCACCTTTTCCTCGATGCT
>DAHXMR010000238.1 GCA_027371655.1 Microcaldota archaeon | reverse complement strand
TAGCCCCGAGCGGATTCGAACCGCTGTCCACAGCTCCAGAGGCTGTTATACTTGACCACTGTACGACGGGGCTATTGGCTGAATTAGAATTCGCCGCCCGCCCAAACTGCGTTTTCCTTGGCGGGGCGTAATTTATTGGGGCGGAGAATTGCTATAAACCTTGCGCCCCCCGTGTTTTTAAGCGGGTTTGGCAAAAATATTATTCGGTGTTCGCACATGGCTGAGCGTTTTTTCCGGGCGGTAATCACGCCCGACGAGGGCGGGTGGTTTGTCGCGGAGTGCGTTGACTTGCCGGGCTGCGTTTCGCAGGGGAAAAGCGAAAAGGAAGCCTTGGAAAATCTTCGCGACGCGATAGGCGGCTATCTGGCTAGCCTCAAAAAGCACGGCGAACCGCTGCCTCCCTTGCGCGAGCGGCATTTTGTTGAATTGGCTGTAACCGTATGAGGCTTCCCGTGCTCTCAGGGCACGAGCTTTTGAAGGCCTTGGGACGACTGGGGTTCGAATTGGATCACATCACTGGCAGCCATGCCATTTTGCGGAAAAACATTCCGCCTTTCACGAGACTCACCGTGCCGTTGCACAGGGAACTTGCCAGGGGCACTTTGCTCTCGATAATTAGGCAAGCCGGCATAACGCGGGAAAAACTGATAGAACTTCTTTGAACCGGCCGCTTATTTTCCGCGCGCTTCCCGCCGCTGTGCAAGCTTGTCCTTCGTGAGCAGGCGGTAAGCCTTCTTCACGAATTCGCGGAATTCGGGGGAGTTGAAATCTTCGTGCTTGCTGGGCCGGCCGAAGGAGAATGCATCGGGGTTAAGCGACTCCATCCTTACGGCGGTTTTGGGCTTGATGCCGAACAAGTCCGCGTAACGCTCCGCGTGCGCATTGCCAACAACGTTTACATCCGGTTTTTCCCGCGCAATTTCGCGCAGCATAATGTCGTGGTGCAGCCATTTGGCGATGTATGCCCTTGCCAAATCCGCTTTAATGTTGCGCACCAGTTCTTTTCCAGTTGCCGGGCTTTTGAACCGATTGGATTCTTCGAATGCCGCGTAAAGATTTTTGCGCAGCCAGTCCTCGTCTTCAAGCCGCTTTGCAAACGGTCCGAAAAGGAAATCGTAACCGTGCCGTGCTCGTATTTTCCGGTAAATGGAAACTGCCGAGTTGCCTGCAGGCAAGCGGTTTATCCTGCTCAAGCTGCCGTAAGCTTGCATCAAGTTTTCGCCCCGCTGGCCTTGAAGCGGAATTATGCGCATGCCTTTTTTCGCGGCGTACTCTGCAATATTATGGAAAAAATCCATCTCGGGCTGGTGCTCTCCGGCTCGCACCAAGCCGAGCTCATGGGGAAGCAGTTCGATGCCGATGCTTCGCGCTCCCTTTTTGTAGGCTTGGTGTAGGTAGCGCTTGGTTTTTGCAAGATTCTCGCGGTCTTCGGGCGTTTCAAGCAAGTGTTCAACGCCGATTATCACCGGCTTGTACGGTCTTGCCGCGCCGGCCCTTGCGATTGCCATAATGAGATTTGTGCTAAGGAGCTCTTAAAAACTTGAATTTTCCCGGATTTTCCAAGAATTGCGCGTAAATGCTCTTGTTGGTGATGCCCGCCTGTGCGGTGGGCTCAAATTCCCTCGCCGGCCGCGCGCGGAGGGCGGGCACTTTTTCGTAGTTGGGGTTCTTGAAAAAATCCCCGCTTGCAAGCTCAAAATACGCCGCGCCGCCAAGCGCCCGGTATGGCGCATAATCGCTCTTGAAATTCGCTTCAACAAGGTTTGCCATAACCAGTGTTTCGGTTTTCGAGGGGTTTATCGTAACGTGCCCGTAGTTGGGCGGCACAAGCACCGCATCGCCCTCCTTCGCGCACACCAAAACCGCGTCCTCTATCTCCCCATCGGCCGCTTTCCCCCCGCGCACCACGCGCTTCTGCAAAAGGTAATTCGCCTGCCCGGAAATCACCTGGTACAATTCAGGAAAGCTTTTGTTCCCGGACGCGTTTGCTGGGGGGTGGTAGTGCCCCGCGGTCTTGTTGAATTCCCTGCCAAGGGTCTTGGGCGGGATTATCGTGACGTCGTAGCGGATGGCGTTTTTTTCAAACAAAGCCGCGTCCTCTTTCCTGATTACCCCGCGGTGCATGTAGTACAATTCCGTGGCAGGCGTTGCTTTTTTGGCGAAGTCCGGGTCGTGGAGCACTTCCGCCATCTGCGAAAGCAACCGAACGTCCGCCTCAAGCCTGTTTTTGCCAAACAGGAGCGTTTTCCCCCCGTTTTCGTACGCCAAATCCAGGGGGCTTGCGTTGATTTTCATTTTTTTGCGCCTTTTTGCATTTTGTAGGCGGGCGCGCTTTTTTATCTTTGCGAAAAAAGAAAGGGGTGGCTTTTTTATGCTTTCGCGGCCAAACTTTG
>DAHXMR010000206.1 GCA_027371655.1 Microcaldota archaeon | reverse complement strand
CTCCGGCGTGCTAAGCGGCCTGTTCCGCGTGCGCGGGTTCACGCAGGACGACGCGCACATCTTCTGCACGCCCGAACAGTTGAAAGGCGCGCGACGAACTCTTCCAAGGGCACGCCCTGCGTCACTTCGCCCGAGCGCTTGCGCACGCTCACGTTGCCCGATTCCGCCTCCCTTTTGCCGATGACCAGCATGTATGGGATTTTCTGCAGTTGCGCGTCGCGTATCTTGCCTTCCACCGCCTCGACGCGCAGGTCGGTTTTCACGCGGAAGCCCTCGGCAAGTAGGCGTTCCTCGATTTTTTTCGCGTGCCCGTTGAACGCGTCGGCAAGCGGGATGAGCATGACCTGCACGGGCGACAGCCACAGCGGGAAAGCTCCGGCATAGTGCTCGATCAAAACGCCGAGGAAGCGCTCCATGCTGCCCAGGACAACGCGGTGCACCATGACTGCGCGGTGCTTTTTGCCATCGGCGCCCACATAAT
This sequence comes from Microcaldota archaeon, assembly GCA_027371655.1. The sequence continues at coordinate 1,356 of DAHXMR010000206.1, read as the reverse complement.
TGACATCGAAGCGCTGGGGCAAATTGAAGTCCACCTGTATCGTGGGCCCCTGCCAGAGGCGGCCTATGGCATCGCGCATCTTCACGTCTATTTTGGGGCCGTAGAACGCGCCGCCGCCCTCGTCGATTTTGTAGGGAAGCTTCATTTCCTCCATTGTTTCGCGCAGCGCGGCGGTTGCCCGCTCCCAAACGTCGTCGGTGCCAATCGCCTTTTCGGGCCGGGTGGAAAGCGTGAACTCGTAGCCCAAGCCGAACGTGTCCAGCATGAAGCGCGCGAACTCTATGACCCCTTTTATTTCGCCTTTCAACTGTTCGGGCGTGCAGAAGATGTGCGCGTCGTCCTGCGTGAACCCGCGCACGCGGAACAGGCCGCTTAGCACGCCGGAGAGCTCGTGGCGGTACACCGTGCCAAGCTCGAAATAGCGCACGGGCAAGTCCTTGTACGAGTGCGAGCGCGAGTTGTAGATTATTATGTGGCCCGGGCAGTTCATGGGCTTTATGCCGTACTCCTGGCCCTCTATTTCGGTGAAATACATGTTCTCCTTGTAGTTATCGTAGTGGCCGGAAACCTTCCACGTGTCCGCCTTGAACAAATGGGGAATCACCACCGGGTCGTAGCCGCGCTTTGCGTGCTCCCTTTTCTCGAAGTCCTCGATGATTCCGCGCAGAATCGCGCCCTTGGGATGGTAGAGTATGAGCCCGGCGCCCACGGTGTCATTAACAGAAAACAGGTCGAGTTCCGAGCCGATTTTGCGGTGGTCGCGCTTCTTGGCCTCCTCGATGCGGGAAACATATTCGTCAAGCGCCTTTTTTTCCGGGAAAGCGATTCCGTAAACGCGCTGGAGCATGGGGTTCTTCGCATCGCCCTTCCAGTACGCGCCCGAGACTTCGGTGAGCTTGAAGAATTTTATTTTCCCCGTGGAGGGCACGTGGGGGCCGCGGCACATGTCAACGAAATTGCCCTGTCGGTAAAAGCTAGCGGTATTCCCTGGCAATTCGTCCAAAAGCTGGACGGTGAAGTAAGCGTCGCGCGCCTGCAAAATCGTGCGCGCGTCTTCCTTGGAATGCTCCTCGCGGATTATGGGGACGTCGGCCTTGACTATTTCGTTCATGCGCGCCTCTATTTTCGCCAAGTCCTCGGGAGCAAGTTTTTTGCCGCCGGCAATGTCCATGTCGTGGTAGAACCCCTCCTCTATCGAGGGCCCCACGCCGAGGCGGGAGCCGGGATACAGGTCGACCACCGCCTGCGCCAGGACGTGGGACGCAGAGTGCCAGAAGACTTTCTTGCCCTCGGGTTGCGCGAAAGTGAGTATCTCGACTTTGGAATCTTTCTGCAACTTGTAAGACAGGTCGGCTT
>DAHXMR010000180.1 GCA_027371655.1 Microcaldota archaeon | reverse complement strand
ATCGAATTTTTTCAGGGTGGTGAAAACCATGTCAATCAACATCCGCGTTCGCGTCAAGTTCTGCGAGGGCTTTCTGCAATTCGTCGGGCGACAGGGGCTTTCCGTGGTAGCCGACAACGTTTTCCATGAACGAAACGCCCTTTCCCTTGACAGTGTCCGCGATTATCGCGGATGTTGATTGACATGGTTTTCACCACCCTGAAAAAATTCGATGCGAACGCTGCCGGAAAGGCGGCGCGCGATGCCGCGGGCGAGGCGCTTGCGGCACTTGGCAAGGAGAACCCGAGCGTGGTCGTGCTTGACGCGGACGTTTCTTCTTCGACAAAAAGCGGCGTTTTCGGCAAGACTTTTCCCAACCGCTTTTTCAATTTGGGGATAAGCGAGCAGGACTTGATGGGCACCGCGGCAGGGCTTGCGGTGGGCGGGAAAATCCCGTTCGCGTGCACGTTCGCAATGTTCGGAATCGGCCGGCCGTGGGAGCAAATCCGCAACACCATCTGCCGCGACAATTTGAACGTGAAAATACTTCTCACGCACGCGGGCGTCACCGTTGGCGAGGACGGCTCCTCGCACCAGGCTTTGGAAGACATAGCGATTTCGCGGGCGATTCCCAACCTGAAAATAATCGTTCCCGCGGACGCGGTTTCGGCGACAAAGGCGGTGAGGCTTGCCGCCGCAAGCAAGGGCCCCATTTACATACGGCTTGGCCGCGAAAAAATCCCCATTATCTACTCCGAGGGGGATTCCTTCGAAATAGGCAAGGCGAACGTGCTGCGCGAGGGCAGGGACGCGTGCATAATCGCGTGCGGCATAATGGTTGCAAAATCATTGGAGGCCGCCGAGTTGCTTGAAAAAGAGGGATTGCACGTCGGCGTAATCGACATGCACACCATAAAACCCCTCGATTTGGACGCGGTGGAACAGGCCGCGAAAACCGGCGCAATAATCACCGTGGAGGAGGGCACCATAATCGGGGGCTTGGGCGGCGCGGTTGCCGAGGTTTTGTGCGAAAATCCAAAAACGCGCGGCGCGCTGCTTCACCGCGTGGGCACAAGGGACGTTTTCGGCGAAAGCGGAAAGCCCTCGGAGCTTTTGGAAAAGCACGGGCTGACGCCGAACGCGGTTGCAAG
>DAHXMR010000171.1 GCA_027371655.1 Microcaldota archaeon | reverse complement strand
AAAACTTTTGGGCTTTTGCCCGAAAGGCAAACAAGACCACGGCCTCGGCCGTGGGGCTTTGTTTTTAAACGTTTTTTGCCTAATCACAACCGCACCAGTAGCTATTCCCCCTCACGCGGTTTTGGCAAAAAATGTTCATCAAAAACCTCATTCTCAAAAACTTCAAGTCATTCCACTCGGCCACAATCCAGCTTGACCGCGGATTCACAAGCATCGTGGGCCCGAATGGAAGCGGCAAAAGCAACGTGGTCGATGCAATCCAATTCGCTTTCGGCGAATCCCGCGTGCACGCATTGCGCGCGAAGAAGACAAGCGACCTGATTTTCCACAACGGCAACGTGGGCGAGGTTGCAATCGAGCTTGACGACGGCAAGGGCAACGTGCACGTTGCAAGCCGCGCGGTGAGAAAGGACGGCAAAATCCGCTACCGCCTCGACGGAAAGAACTCCAAGCGCTACGTAATCGAGGACTTTTTGGCGTCAAATTCCCTTTCGTGCCAGAACATCATCCAGCAGGGCCAAGTCCAGCAGATTGTCGAAATGAACGGCAAGGAACGCCGCGGGCTCATTGATACCATCGCGAACGTCGCCGAGTACGAGGACAAGAAGCGCGAGGCCCTCTCCGAGCTTGGCAAGGTGGAAGAGCGCCTGCGCGAGGCGGCCACCGTGCTTGCCGAACGCGAGGGCTACTTGGAAGAGCTGAAAAAGGACAAGGAAGACGCGGAGAAATACGTGCAGCTCAAGCGCGAATTGGACTGCCTGAAAGTAACGCTGCTTGAAATAGAATCCAAGATTTTGCAGGCGGAATTCGACAGCCTCAACAGGGGCAAGATAGACTCGGACAACAAGGCGGGCGAAATCAAGCAGGCGATCGCCAAGCTCGAGGAAGCCATACGCGAGAAGAGCCTGGAAAAGCAGCGCGCGGACGAGGAGATTTTGCGCCGCAGCGAGGGCAAGCAGGTCGAAATCCAGCGCGAAATCGACGACCTCAACAACAAGATGACGATTGCGAAAGCGCAGATAGAGGACAAGAAGGCCAACATCGCCAAGCTTGCCGAAAAATTGCGCGAAAGCTCGCTTGAGCGCACCAAGGCCGCGGACGAGGCACGCGGCATCGAGTCGCAAATGTCGTCCGACGCCCGCGAGTACGACGCGACCAAAAAAATCCTTTCCGAAAAGCAGGCGGAATACAACAAGCTGCTCTCGGACTCCAACGCGTTCTCAAACGGCTTCTACTCCGCGCGCAAGGCAATCGAGGAAGCCGAAGCCCAGATGAGTGCGGCAAAAGACAAGCTCAACGCAATCCAGGCAGAAGTCACGGGCCTGCGCGAACAACAGCGCCTGAAACAGGACGAACTCGAACGCCTGAAAGCCGGCCAGACAGACGACTACTCCGACAAAATCGACGAAGCCAAAAAAGCAATTGCCGTTGTGAAAGCGGAGTTGAAGGACGCCGAAGGCGCAACTGCAAAGTTCTTCGAGACCGAGCGGAAGCTGAACACGCAGATTCCAAAGCTTGACGAGACCATTTTGCTTGCGCGGGAAAAAACGGTGGAACTCCAGACCCGGCTTAGGCACGCGGTTGCAACGGCGGACTCGCGGGCGATTGAGGCGGTGATGGAGTACTCCAAGAAAAACAAGGGCATTTACGGGACGCTGGAACAGTTGTGCTCGTATGAGACGCGCTACACCGTGCCAGTGCAGGTCGCCCTTGGCCCGCGCACGAACTACGTTGTTGTTGACACGGCGCAGGTTGCAAGCGGGGTAATCGACTACTTGAAGCGCTCAAAGCTGGGCCGCGTGTCGTTCATTCCCCTTGACAAGATAAGGTACAACGAGATTTCAAGCGAGGACCGCACGCACTCGAAGCACCCCGCATCCGAAGGCTTTTTGATTGACTTTTTGAAATTCGACCCCCAGTTCCACAAGGCGTTCCAGTACGCGTGCGGAAACACCCTTTTGGTAACCACGCTGAAGGAAGCGCAGGGGCTAGTCGGCAAAATAAGGTTCGTCAGCGAAGACGGCGACTTGGGCGAGGCAAGCGGCCTGCTCACAGGCGGAAGCACGTCCGTAAAGGTAAGCGCGCTGAAGGACCAGAAGGAGTTGGACGAATGGGCCGCCAAGCTCGAGGAGGCAAAAGGCGAGAAGGAATCCCTCTTGCAGAGCCTGCGCCAGCTTGCCGACGAATCCCGCGAGGCAAGGCGCAAGAAGGCGGAGGCGGAATTGCACGAAAAAACGCTTTCGCTTGAACTTGAGAACTACGAGCATTTGCGCGAAAAGTCGGAAGAGCAGCAAAGCAACCTTCACGCCGCAATCAAGAAGCTCAAGGCTGAAATTTCGCAGATAGACTCGCAAATCGCGGGAAAGGACGACGAGCGCTCCACGCTCATCCGCAGCCTCTCCGACCTGAACATGAAAATGCTCGAGGCAAAGGAAAAGGTGGACGTGGAGAAGGAGCAAAACTTCGGGCTCACCTTGAAGGAAAAGGAGCGCGCGCTTTCCGACCTGAAAATTTCCCTTTCCGAGTACGAGAACCGCATTGCCGCGGGGCAGTCCAAGAAAACCGTGTGGGACAAGCAGGTCAAGGACTACGACCGTGCGGTTTCGGAAATAAAGGCCGGGGAAGCCTCGTCGCAGAAGGCGATAAACGACGCCGACGCCCTTTACAAGCAGTCGCACACCACCTTGCAGGAAAAGCTCGGAGAACAAAAGAAGCTTGCCGGCGCGTTCAAGGAACAGCTTGACGTGCGCGAGAGATGCGAAAAGGACATCCAAAAGCTGGGCAACGAAAAAGGCAAGCTTGGCTTCGAGATGGAAAAGCTTGAAATGAAAAACAAGGACAGCGACGTGCGCAAGGCGGTCGTGGAAACCAAGCTTGCAAACGTCAACGCCGAACTCTCCGGATTCCAGGACGTGCCCGGCCTGCAGGGCAAGTCGGAGAAGGACAAGCCCGAACTTGACGCCCGGCGCAGGGAAATCGAGCCGCAGGTCAGCGCGCTTTCCTCGAACGTGAACCTGAAGGCAATCGACCTCTACGGCGAGCACATGGCCAACCTCAACGAGCAAAAGGTCAAAGTGCAGCAGTTGGCGACCGAAAAGGAGGCCGTGCTTGCAATAATACAGGAAATCGAGGGAAAGAAGACCTCGACGTTCATGGAAACGTTCAACTTCATCAACTCCAACTTCCAGAAGCTGTTCTCGCAGATATTCCGCGGAAGCGGCAGCTTGGTGCTCGAAAACCCGCAAAGCCCGTTCGACGGCGGCCTCACCATAGAGGCAAGGCTGGACAACAAGGAAGTCAAATACCTCGAGCTCATGAGCGGCGGGGAAAAGAGCCTCATCGCGCTGATATTCCTGTTCGCCCTGCAATCCTACAGGCCCTCGAGCATCTACATCCTCGACGAAGCCGACGCGGCCTTGGACCAGGAGAACTCGATGAAGCTTGCACAGCTTCTGAAATCCCTTTCCGGCAACACGCAGTTCATAGTCATCTCCCACAACCAGAACGTCTACAAGGACGCCGACTGCCTCGTGGGAATCGCCATGACAAAGGATGGCAGCAAGCTCGTCGAAGTCAAACTCAACGCGTAAGAGGGGGTTTGGGCGACATACCGTACTAAGGGGGTTGAGCGCGAAGCGCTCAAATCTTGAACCGCAGTTCAAGTATATGTGCCCCCTTGGGGCGGTAGATGGCAGCAAATTGGTGGAAGTCAAGCTGAAGGCATAGTCAAGGGGTTTGGGCAGCAAAAGCATTTAGCTTTTCCGAAACCGTTTAAAGCAAGCGTTCGGTTAGGGAATCGAAACCGTTTGCAAACAAGGGGCTGGTGTAAAAAATGGTCTTTGAATTGTTCGCACTCTTCATCGCGTTATTCTTTCTTGCCGCCATGTCCTACCGCCAGCTCTACGAATACGAGCGCGGAATCGTGTTCACCCTGGGCAGGTTCTCCCGGCAAATGGAACCCGGCCCAAACTTCATAATACCGTTCGTGGAAGAAATGCGCAAGGTGGACATGCGCCTGAAAACCTTGGACATCCCAAAGCAGGAGGTCATGACCCGCGACAACATCCCCATAATGGTGAACGCAGTCATATACTTCCGCGTGGAAAAGCCCCTCGACGTATTGCTCAAGATAGAGGACTACATTTTCGCGGTCTCGCAGTACACGCAGACCGCGCTGCGCGACGTGGTCGGGGACTCGGAACTTGACAAGGTGCTCACCGCGCGCGAAGAAATCGCTGAAAGCATAAAGAAAATAGTGGACAGCGAAACCTCGACCTGGGGCGTCGACATTTCCTCCATAAAAATACAGGAACTCGAAATCCCCGCGGACATGAAACGGGCGCTTGCCAAGCAGGCCGAAGCCGAGCGCGACAAGCGCGCAAACATCATCATCTCCGAAGGCGAGCTTGCCGCATCCGACAACCTCCGGCAGGCCGCGGAAAACCTCTCCAAAAGCCCCGCGGCAATACACCTGCGCACCCTACAGACCATTTCCGCGATAGCCGGGGACCCCTCGGAAAAAATCAACTGGGTGATTCCCATGGAAATCGTGACCGCGCTGCAAAAAATCGCCGAAAAGAAATGACGCGCAAACTGCGGAAAAAAGTCAACACTGCGTGAGCGGCTTTGGCGGATGGAACTGGCGGGACCGAAGATTTTGAAAACGAAACCCAGTCGTACTCCGCCGAAAACCCGCTCTTGGACCGCCGCAAGCGCTATTTGCAGATAGCCTTCAACGAGAACGCCTCCGAAGTCATATCCATCCTGCCCCGCATCCCGCGCAACGAACGGATAATAATCGAGGCGGGAACCCCCTACATAAAACGCAACGGCGCCGCCGGCATAAGCCTCATACGGCGCATGTGGCCCGGGCTCGTCCTTGCCGACCTGAAAACAATGGACGGCGCCGAGGAGGAGGTTAGCTTCGCGGCAATGGCGGGCGCGGACATGGCAACCGTGCTGGGCTCGGCTCCCGCCGAAACCCTCAACCGCTTCGTCGAAGCGTGCAAAAGAAACGGAATAATGTCCGTAATAGACATGATAGGCGTCGAAGACCCCCTGAAAACCGTGATGCAGCTGCGCACCGAGCCAAGCGTGATAGAACTGCACATAGGCCGCGACGAGGAGTCCACGCGCGGGAAAATGCTGCAATACCGCCACATCAACCGCGTGCTGAGCAAATTCAACGTGTTCATATCCGCCGCAGGGGGCGTGGACCTCAAAAAAGCGCAAAGCGCCGCGTTCAACGGAGCGAACATCGTCGTTGTCAACATGGTGCCCGCCCACGACACGATTGCGGGAATAAGCAGCGGGGAAGACATAGCCGAAATTGCGGAAAAATTCCTGCAAACGATAGCATAAGCGCCAAACAAACCCCCTTCGCGCCATATTAGACACGCGACGATTTCAGCAATCTTTTTATTCCCCGCCAATAGAGTGTTAATTCGTGGAACCGATACAAATTCTGGAACTTGCGACCGCCGCGCTTTCCGCGGCAATCGTCGCGCTTACCATACTCACCCTCGTCGCGTACTACCAGCAGGTGGGCATAGGCGCCGAGCGGCGGGAGAAAAAATTCACGATACTCGCAAGCCTTGGAATGATTGCGCTTTCCACGTCCGAAATACTCCGCGCCCTCTCGCCCGCAGGCGGCTACGAATTGGAAGGGCAATTGCTCAAGACCGCGGGGTACGCGCTATTGGCGTTCGGGTTCTACGCCCACTTCAAGAAATACGCGGGCCGCTACATGAACGAAAAAGGCGAAGTCTCCCTCGAAAACGCCGGGCTTGCGAAAAAAACGGAAAAACGCAAGCGCTATAGCAAACCCATAAAGTAATTCGAGCTTTCCTGGGTTTGCTAGATTGCAAACCAAGGTTAACCGACGGAAAACTGTCTTGGTTTGCAATAAAAAAAACCAAAAAAAAGGCCTTGGGAAAAAATGGACCTGCCGCTGTTTCTTCAAACCAGCAATTCCGTTTTCGCCACGTTCGCCGTGTTCTTCGCGGCAATAAACGTCATACTCCTTTTATACTGCCTGCACAAAGACGGGGAAAGGCGCTGCAAACAATGCTTCCTGCTCATAAGCGTGGGAATAATCCTGCTTGCGGCATCCGAAGTGCAGGAGCACTTGGAAACCAAAACCTGCGAAAAAATGGAATCCGGAATCCCAAGCGGACTTTTCGAAACCATCGCCCTCGGAGTTTTCACGGTGGCCCTTTACCTCAACATCCGGCAGGAAGCCAAAGAAGTGGCGGCGCCAGCAAAAAGAAGGGCAAAATAAACTAAACTATTCCCCGCATTCGCAGAACAATTCGTTTATCGCGTCGTGCAAATCCGAAAACCCGCTGCGCTCCACCGCGGAAACGAACACCAGTTTTTCGCGCCGGCCTATTTCCAAAAGAAGGTTCTCCAAGTGCTCGTCAACGGCTCCAAATCCCCCCTCGCCTTTAGCGCCAAGCCGGTGCTGCTTAAGCGACTTGGCCTTTTTTTCCAAAACATCCGACTTGTTGACGACCGTAAGCGTCGGCAAGGCGTATTTCAGGCGCTGGATGGCGTTTATTGCGCGAAGCACGCTTGCATCCTCATCATCCGAAACGCTTTGGCTGTCGCACACGAACAGCACCGCGTCGGCAATGCCCGAAAGCGAATGCGACACGCTGCCAAGCAAAAACAACTCCAGGGAACCCGCGGTGTCCAGAAGCACTATGTCCGGCTTGCCCGACTTCGAAACCGCATCCCCAACCGTGCGCTTCGACACGAGAGACTCGTAAATCCTCTTCAACGCCGCGTTGGGCCCCAAATCGTGCCGCTTCATTATCTCATCAAGGGAGAAATCGCGGCGCACGTCGTAAACCGCGGGGTACTTTATGTGCCTGCAACCCGGGTCCAAGTTGACGCAAGCCACGTTCAGCCCGCGCTTTTCCAAAAACTTCGAGAAGGAAAAAACAAGCGTGCTTTTGCCCGCGCCAGCGCCTGAAATACGCCTTGCCGACGCTTACGGTCGTCAACAAGTCGGATGTTTTGGAAAAAAAGGCCAAGTCGCTTAAGCAGCACCGGCTT
>DAHXMR010000165.1 GCA_027371655.1 Microcaldota archaeon | reverse complement strand
GCGATGCCACAAACGCGGCAGCCGTCAAAAAAATATTCGCCGCCAAGAGGCGATCGTCCGAAAAAGCGCTTCCCGTTGTTGTTTCAAGTGTTTCGCAAATCGCGGAATACGCGCAAATAACGCTGCTTGCACGCGCTTTGGCGAAAAAATTCATGCCCGGCCCATTGACGCTTGTGGTGCCCCTGAAAAAGGGAGTAAAATTTCCCGCGTCATCCAAGGAAAAGACAATCGCCTTCCGCATCACCTCTGACAAGCTCTTGCTTCGTGCGTGCAGGCTGCTTGGAAGGCCGATTGTGGCAACAAGCGCTAACATTTCGGGCAAAGAGCCCACGGGCGATTTTACGCAGGTGAATGGGAATTTTTCAGGCAAGGTTGCGCTCATGGTTGACGGGGGAACACTTGCATCGTCGAAGCCTTCCACGATTTTGTGCATCGCGTTTGAAAAGCCAAAAATACTGCGCGAAGGCGCGATTGCGGGGGAAACGGTGCTTTCGGCATTGGCGCGTTTTGAAGGGTCGGGGAAAAAATGAACGTTTTTGCCCAAGGCGCCGAGGCGAAATTGTACGAATGCACGTTTGCGCAAGCGCCCGCGTTGCGCAAAGTGCGGGGACGCAAAAAATACCGCGTTTACTCACTCGACACACGCTTGCGCGCCTTGCGCACCAAGCGCGAGGCGAAAATAATGCACGCCGCGAAAATGGCCGGAGTGCGATGCCCCCAGCTCCTTCACGCGGACTTGCAAAAATTCGAAATCATCGAAGAGCATCTTTCCAATGCGGCGCTTTTGCGCCGAAAACTCGGCGAATTGCCTACCAAAAAACAGAATCTTCTGATGCGCGAGTGCGGGCAAATGCTTGGAAAATTGCACTCCGCGGGCATGGTGCACGGGGATTTTACCACGTCGAATGTGATGCTGGATTCCGCGGGTTTGCCGGTGTTGATTGACTTTGGCTTGGCGGACTTTTCGCAAAGCGAGGAAGAGCGCGCAATAGACCTTTTGCTTTTCAAAAAATCCGTTTCCCCCTCGCAATTCAAGGAATTTTTGGCGGGCTACGCGAATGCGGAAAAGGACGCCAAAAAAGCCGTTGCGCGGCTTGCGGAGGTGCTTCTTCGGGGCAGGTACGTGGCGCGCCAGAGCGCCGAAGGGGGCAAAAACAACGCGGTCGGGGAGTGAAAACGAACCTATTTAAAATCGAGCGGGCAAAAATAGTTCACTAGTTTTCCAGTTTGTTCAGGGAATTATCTTCGCGTTTAAAGGTGAATGTTTTAACATGGGTGCCCGGCCTCGCAAGTGGAAAAAGAAAGGCCACATGCGGTGGAAGTGGATCAAGAAAAAGCGCAAGCGCATGAAGCGCAAGACTAAGCGCAGAATCGGCGAGCTCTAAACCTAGGGCTTTTCCCTTTCTTTACTTTTTCTTTTCCTTTTTT
>DAHXMR010000162.1 GCA_027371655.1 Microcaldota archaeon | reverse complement strand
TTGGCTTCCTGCAGCGGTTTGCGTTTCGGCAAGCGGTTTTTGCGCCAATGGCTTTGGCGCGGTTTGCTTGAGCTTGCTTAGCACGAAGAAGCCCTCAAAAAAGGCGTCTCGGTAGTAGTATTCGACCCCACCGCACAATGGACCGGATTCCTGCGGCCCCAGAAAAACAAGGAAATGCTCGACGCATACAAGGACTTCAACATGTCGCCAAGCGAGGCGCAGGCATTCAAGGGAAACATCCGCGTAGTGTCCTCGCCCGACGAGCAAATAGACGTCAAAAAACTCCTCAAGCCCGGCGAAATCACCGTCTTCGTGCTAAGCAAGCTCAAGCAAACCGCGCCAAAGCCATTGGCGCAAAAACCGCTTGCCGAAACGCAAACCGCTGCAGGAAGCCAAAAACCCGCGGAAGCGCAACAAGGCCAACCCCAAGGCGAACCAAGCGAAATGGAAAAATTCGTGTCAAACAGCATCAAAACCATATTCGACTCGGGCCTCGAAGAAAGCAAGCAACTCCGCCTGCTTTTGGTGTACGACGAGGTTCATCGCCTGCTGCCAAAGTTCGGCGGAAGCGGAGAAGGATTCCGCCAAATCGAGCGCGCGGTGCGCGAGTTCCGCAAATGGGGCATCGGGCTCATTCTTGTTTCCCAGGTGCTTTCGGACTTCGTGGGGGAAATCAAGGCAAACATCGGAACCGAAATACAACTTAGGACGAAATACGAGGGAGACCTCGACCGCGTGCGCCTGAAATACGGCGAGGACACCATGAAAAGCGCGGTGAAAGCGACGATAGGCACCGGCATGGTGCAGAACTCCGAGTTCAACCACGGCAGGCCCTACTTCGTGGCGTTCAGGCCGCTTTTGCACAACATAACGCGCCTCTCCGACGCCGAACTCTCGCAATACGAGCAATACAACCAAAAAATCGAAAACTACTCCGCCCTCGTGGAAAAACTGAAGGCGGCGGGGGTGGACGTGTTCGACGTCGAACTCGAACTGGACCTCGCGCGCGACAAGCTCAAGAAAGGCACGTTCAACATAGTCGACATCTACTTGGAGTCGCTGCAAAACAAAATAAAAGCACTGGAACTGCGGGCATCAAGAAAGTAAACTGAAAAGGGGAGACGTTCCCAGTCTTGGCTACGACTCCCTATTCCTCCAAGAGACGTGTTAACGAGGGGGGTCGGCGGACTTTGCGCCGTTGGGCGCTTTTGCGCCCAAATCTTCAGCAGCAGCTGAAGTATGGGGCATTCCCCCCAACGGCAAAGGTGGGCATCTACTTGGAGTCGCTGCAGCAGAAAATCAAGGCGCTGGAACTGCGCGCGGCAAGAAAGTGACCAAAAACAAACACGCCCCTAAAAACTGCCGCAAAATGAAAGCATAATTTCATAGTATTTAAATAGAATCAAATAATTCGCAAATATTAACCACCATAATAGAAAGGTTTTAATAAAAGCTTATCATCATACTATTATGGATTTGGAAGGTATAATCCGGGAGCAGCGCGGGGAACTTGAAGAGATTGCCGGCCGGGGGCGGCTGGTTGCGCGGAAGGGAACGGAAGACGCGCGGCGGTTTCTTGCCGTGCCAAACATCCTGGCAGTCCTCGGCGTCCGAAGATGCGGAAAATCCGTTTTCTCCCACCAGCTTGCAGTGGGCCGGTCGTTCGGATACGTGAACTTCGACGACGAAAGGCTTGCCGAAATAACAACCGCCGACCTCGATAAAATCCTCCAGGCATTCTACTCGCTCTACGGCGACGTCGAATACGTGGTGCTTGACGAAATACAAAACGTCCCCGGCTGGGAACTTTTCGCAAACCGGCTGCGCCGCACCAAGAAAGTCATAATAACCGGAAGCAACTCGACCCTGCTTTCAGGCGAGCTTTCGACCAAGCTCACCGGGAGGCACATAACCTTCCGCCTCTTCCCGTTCTCGTTCAGGGAATTCCTCGAATACAACGGTTTTTCCCTGCAAAAAGCTTACACCGCGCAGGAAAAAGCGCGCATAAGAAACCTGCTTGAAGAATACCTGCACAAAGGCGGATTCCCCGAAGGCTACGCCCTTGGCGATGCCATCCTGCGCAGGACCTACGAGGACATCGTGACAAAGGACGTGGCGGGGCACTTCAAGGTCAAAAAGCGCGAAGACCTGAGAAGGCTTGCGCATTACCTCGTTTCCAACTCGGGCTGCGAGACAACTTACTCGAAGCTGTCAAAAATCTTTGCAGCCAAGCACGTCTCAACGGTGTCGAACTGGATCGCGTTCCTCGAAAGCGCGTTCCTAGTCTTCAAATTGGAACGCTTTTCTTACAAGCTCAAGGAACAAGTGCTTGCGCCCAAGAAAATATACTGCATAGACACCGGCCTTGCGCGCTCCGTCGCGTTCAACTTCTCGAAAAACGCGGGCAGGGCGGCCGAAAACGCGGTCGCCGTCGAACTCCTGCGGAGAAAAAAGAAGGGCGGCGAAATCTATTACTGGAAGGACCACCAGCAGAACGAAGTGGACTTCGTGGCGAAGGAAGGCCGAAAAGTGGCGCAGCTGATCCAAGTCACGATGGAACCCCCCTCCTTTGGAATGCCCGGCCGCGAAGCCAAAGCGCTCTTGAAGGCGGGCAAAGAACTCAAGTGCGGAAACCTGCTTGTGATAACGCGGGACACCGAAGAAGAAAAAACCGCTGAAAACCGGGCAATCAAGTACGTTCCCCTGTGGAAATGGCTGCTTGAAGACGCCCCGTGAACAACCAAACCCAGCCGACGCCCGCCCGGAACTCCCGCAAAACAAGATCAATGCTCCCGGACCCGCGTGCGGCGGGAAAATAAGACCAAACGCTGGCACAGAACACCTAACCCAAAAGATGAAAACATACTTTCATGGTATTTAAATAAAATTTAAAATAGAGCTATCTATTTAAATAGGCTGAATCCATACTTTTACTTATGGCTTTACCCAGGGAGGAGGAGCAGCGCCTCTTTGAAATGCTGAGCTGGAAGGAGGCCCTTGCGCTGGTGGGCCCAAGGAGGGTGGGCAAAAGCACGCTCGCGGTGCGGATGCTTGAAGCGTGGGAACAGCGCGGGGGCAGTGGCGCGTACTTCGACCTGGAAGCCCTCGACGCGCCGGCAACCGCGCTTGAGCTGTCCAAAGCCGCAGTGGAGGTCCCAAAAAAAGGGCTGCTGGTGCTTGACGAAGTGCAGGCGCTGGACGGCTGGGTGAAGTTCGCGCGCCAGGAAATAGAGCAAAACAGGCACCACCTAGTATTAACGGGCTCAAGCGCATCGCTTCTTTCCAAGGAAATAGCGTCCTCCCTCGCCGGGCGCGCAATCCCCGAAACAATCTTGCCCCTATCCTACCGCGATGCCCGCGCATGGGGGTTGAAAACCCTCGACGACTACCTCGACGTGGGCGGCTACCCCGAATGCGTGCTTCGGCCCCTGGACGCGCCAAAACTGCACAAAGTGTACCTGGAGCTCGCGGTGCTGCGCGACGTTGCCGCACGGCTCAAGGCGCGCCAAACCAAGCCCTTGTCCGACCTCGCGCTCATCCTGCTCTCCGAGCCGGGAAAAACCATTTCCGCGAAAAAAACCGCGGCCGCAATAGGCACAAGCCAGCCCACTTTCAGGCAATTCGTCCAAGCGTTAAACGACGCATTCCTCGTGCTTTCCGTCCCGCCGTTCCTGCACTCGCCCCGGCAGGCGGTGATCGCCGATGCAAAACACTACGCCTACGACACGGGGCTGCAAAAATCCGCGAGCATCTCGACAAGCGAAGACGCGGGAAGGCGGCTGGAAAACCTCGCAGCCATCGAACTTTTGCGCCGCGGCCATTCAATTTCATACTACCGGGCAAAAAACGGCGCCGAATGCGACTTCATCGCAAAAAAACCTGGAACGCAAACGCTCGCAGTGCAGGTGTTTTCAGGCGAAGGCAGGCTTCCGCAAAGGGAACTCGAAGGCCTCGAAGCCGGAACCAAGGCAAGCCGCGGAACCGGGCTTTTGCTGTGCAAAAGCGCAAGCGCAATCCCCGAAAACGGCCTGCCCAAAAACACGCGGGCAAAAACAATCGAAGAATGGCTCTACAAAAAAAACACGGATTGACCAGGGCACCCCCTCCCGCCCGCAACACGTCTTGAAAGCACTTATAAAAGCCCCGAATTCTTAATTAAAGCCGTTTTAAAGTAAAAATACTTCGACTGCAGTCGAAGATTTTGTGCGCTTGCGCACAAAAGCCAACTGCCAGCTTCGGCTCCAAAAAGCGGTTTGAACATGGAACGAAACACACCTGTTTCAAAAAACACCCAGAAACCGCCCATTTTTGCAAACCCCGCCGCCACAACCATCTTTTTCTCCGCCTTTTTCCTGCTTTTCTCCGGCCTTGCCTCCGCAGTTGACATAAGCGCGTGCACCACGTTTTCCGCGGGCACTTTTTACAATTTGACGGCGGACATCGCGGGTTCGGCGGCAACTTGCATGGTTGCGGCGAATAACACTGTTTTGGACTGCCAAGGCCACACGATTAGCGGAATAAATACGGCGAATTCGTACGGGTTTTATGCGAACAACGTGCAGAACACGACGATGACCAACTGCAGGATTA
>DAHXMR010000148.1 GCA_027371655.1 Microcaldota archaeon | reverse complement strand
CAATTTCTCGAAAGCCGTTTTGCACGTCCGTGTCGGCAAGGCCGAGTCCGCAATAGACGCGGACCCCGTTTTCATCACCGGGTACGACGCCACGGGGGCGCGTGAGACCGCGGGCGCGTCATACGGGGGAATAACCGCCGCATCGCCGTCAGGCGCGGGCCTGGCGGAAAATGCGTCGGCATCGCCCGAAGTCCTTCCGGACACCGGCGAATACAAGTGGGTTACTTTCGAGTTTTCCAAGTTCGCCGGCACCCGCGAGGTCGCCGTGAATTTGCGCACAAGGCAGGAGACCAACGGCACCGTGCTTTTGGGATGGCGCACTTCGTTCACCACGCCCAACGAGACGCTGCGCGACCCCGCGGACGCCGAGGCCGGAGTGTCCAAGGACGAGTCGTTGGCGGCCGTGAATTCCAAGGCGTATTCCATTTCATTCGAGGGCACCTGCGAAGAAGACCTGTGCCTGCAGACCATAGTTTCATCAAAGAGCGGAAAGTATTCCGAAAACTTCGAGGCACAGGTTCCCGAAACGTTCCAATTGCGCGTGAGCGCGCTTTCGACGTCGCTTCAAACGCTTTCGCTTTCGGTCACGGCCGACGGCGACGCGGTGAAACTTCTCGACGCGCAAAGCGGGCCCGTGAAAGGCACGCTTGTGAACACCGAAAGCGGAAGCGAGCTTTCGGTCGCGGCAAGGCCGGGAGTCGACGAGGCGGTTTTCCTCATCCAGGCGCTGCGGCCTTCGAACAACGCCGAACTGCACGTACGGGCGACAAGCAAGGGCGCGCCCCTGATGGAACAGTCGCTTTCGGGCCGCATAGTCACCGAGCGCAACGCGTCCCTTGGCGTGCGGCCGGTTCCCGACACCATCCTCGCGCTCACCGACAACAGCGTGCTTTTCACCGTTAAGGACGAATACGGCAATCCCATCCGGGACGCGCACGTGGTCGTGGGCAGCGCAACCGACGCGCTTGGCAGCGCAACCGACCTTCTGGGCACCGGCGAGGAAGGCGCGGGCAAGGACGGCAAATACTTCGTCGAAGGCATAAGGCCCCAAAAAGTGGGCGCCGTATTCTATTCCGTCGAGGCGACAGGGTTTTCAACTTACCAGTCGCGCCTGCGCGTGAACGCAAAGCAGATAATCGAAGTGCAGCCCGCGGACAAGATAGAAGCGGAGGCCAACTCGAAGGACAACCCGAGCGTGGTGCAGATTTCCGTGCAAAACCTGCTTGAAAACAGCGTGAACGTGCAGGCAAGCGTGCTCTTCTCCAAGCCCGGCGGCATTACCGACGCGTTCGTGGACATCTCCAACCTCTCGCTTGATTCGATGGCGTCCAAACAACTGCAATTTT
>DAHXMR010000133.1 GCA_027371655.1 Microcaldota archaeon | reverse complement strand
GCCCCAAGCTCTTCCACAAGCTTTTTCGAATCCGGCCTCGGCGCATCGTGCAATGCTGCCAAACCGACCAAAACCGGCTTCGATTTTTCATCAAGCGATTTTGCGACGGCAAGCACGCGGTAACCCCTTGCCGCCAAAGCGCCCTCCCGTTCCTGCAATTGCGCAAGCTCGGCTTTCCCAATCCCGCACGCTCCCCCAACCGAGAGCACCGAACCCTTCAAAACCCTGAAAACGCGGCCATCGCCTTCAACCAACGCTTCCGTCCTGCGCAACCGGGGGTCGAAGGGAGTGAAAGCCTTTTGCACAAAACCGTCCAACCCAACACCGCTTCCGCCAAAAGTTTTCGCCGCATCCAAAAAGGCCAGGTCGATCGCGTCCTTGTCCGCCTCCGAGGACGCGAGGCCGCCGAACAGCAAAACGTCGCGCTCGGAAAACCCGTTAAACGGAACCGAAGACTCAAGCGAAAGCCGGTTCATCGTGATCGTGCCGGTCTTGTCAACGCACAATACGTCCATCGCCGCCGCGTCGTCCGGCGCGTTGAGCCTTGTGACAAGCACGCCCTGCTTGGACAATTCCAGCGAGCCAAGCGCCATGCTCACGCTCACCATCGCGGGAAGCGCCACGGGAAGCGCGCCAAGCAAAAGCACCAGCGCCAAAGGCAATACTTCCAGCAAGTTGGAGCCGTTGAACGCGAGAAAACCTAGAAGCAGAAACAGCAGAACGCCCACGACGAAAAGCAGGCGCTCGACGAGGCCGGAAACAAGCTCTTCGGAACGCATCCTTGGGCGGGCGGACTTTACAAGCTGCACGGTCTTGCCGAAAAAAGTTTTCGCGCCCGTGAGCACCACGATTCCGCTTGCCTCGCCGTGCGCCACCACCGAACCGGAATAAAGCAAATCCCCCGCGTTTTTTTCAACGGCCATGGACTCGCCGGTGAGCGCGGACTGGTCAGCCTCCACGGCGCCGGAGGCAATTTTCACGTCGGCGGGAACAAAGTCGCCCATCCTCACGCGCACAACGTCCCCCGGAACGAGCTCGCGGCCGGGAACGGTTTTCCACGCGCCGCCGCGAAGCACGCGGGCGTTCACGTGCAGCTTCTTTTTCAATTCCTCGACCGCGGCCTCCGCGTTGCGCTCCTGCACGAACCCGATAATCGAATTGAAAACAAGCAGGCCCGCGACGATCCAGGCGTCGAAATATTTGCCCAAAATCCACGAAAGCGCAATCGTTGCCTCAAGCATCCACGCGCTCAGGCCCCAAAACTTGCCCAAAAAACGCAAAAGCGCGCTGTCCTTCTTCTCGGCGACCTCGTTGTACCCAAAGCGCGCAATCCTCGCGGACGCCTCCGGCTCGGAAAGCCCCGCGGACAAATCCGCCCCAAGGCGCGATGCGGCGCCTTCCACGCCCATCTTGGCAAACTCCCCGGCAGAAACAGCGTCCATTACAAAAAAATTTAAGCCGCAAGCAAATAAGAACTATTGCAAGCCAAGAAAGTTTTCCGGCCTTTTTCTTGGCTTGCAATTGAGCGCGAAAGCGCTCAAATCTTCGGCCGCATCGTCACGCGGAAAATCCGCGTGAATTGCCGAACTGTGGTTCGGCATATCAAAGCTTTTGCTTTGCGAACCTTTGGCATCAAGCGCGCAGCGCTTGAATTTTCGGCAAGAGCCGAAATATGCAGCCAAAGTATGCCTAAGTATGATTGCAAACCACGCGAAAAAGCCGAAAGACTTTCACGGTTTGCAATATTATGCGCGCAACGGGGGTTTGAATGCGGATGGCAACCGACGAAGAAATACTGAAATTGTGGAAAAACACGTCCGGCAACGGCAAGCAAGAACAGGCAAAGGCGATAATCGAATTTTACAGGCTTGCGGAAAAAGAAGGCGTTGAGCGCTTGGAAAAAGAGCTTTTGTCGGACGCCACCATAGACGCTGCCCTGAAAACGTTCGGCTGGGGCAGGGGCGACAAGCGCAGCACAATCACGACCAAGGCCGTAGTCAGGGAAACGCTGCGGCTTGCCAGGGAAAAGGCGGGAAAGCAAAGCAATACTGCATTTCCGCGGAAATGACGCGCCTTCTCGCGTTTTGGCTCAAACGGCTTCTATGAAGCAATCGTACACGAATTCGACGAAAGGCTTTTCGTCCTTTTTCTCTACCGCCCGTATGAGCGAGTCGAAGTAATCCTGCGCGCCCTTGGACACGTTGAGGAGCGGATAACCGCAGTCGAAAAGCGCCTTGTTAAGCAAAAGCCGCGACACGCGCTTGTTGCCGTCCGCAAAAGGGTGAATTTTGTAGAAACGCAGGTGCAAAAGCGCGGCAAGTTCGATTGCGTTCAGCTTTCCCAAGTTCGAATTATACCACGAAACCAGCTCGGATAATTTGCCCCTTATTTGCGAGGAAGCCGGCGGCCGAAAGCCTATTTCCTCTGCCTGCTCGAAGCTTTTCAGGTAGATATAAGCCTGTTTTGAACGAAATTTTCCGGGGCCCTTTTCGGCGTATTCGCCCATTATGGTTCCGTGGAGCTCGAGGAGAAATTCCAGCGTCAATTCCTTGCCACGCGCCTTCACGAGCCTCAGCCCGCGAATCATGTCGAGGGCTATGCGGAGGTTTTCGTCGCGTATGCTTCGGACATTTTTCTGGCCGAACTTATACGCCAAGTCCGCGTCCTGCCGGGTAATCGGAATGCCTTCGGTGGTCAACGTAGTGTAGACGAAGTCGACCGTGTCGATTTCGTCCCGGTCGTTGCGCGCCACAACCCCAAGACGCCCGGCCTTGGCGTCGTAGCGCCTCCTGCGCTTTTCGGCCTCAATCAACTGCTCCTTCGACAGGTAAACGCGCGTGGCACTGCCTAGAAGGTCACGGTAAATCTTGTCAACAAGCGCCAGTTTCGATTTGCCCAACTTGGCTTTGCTTGGGGCTTGGGCGCCGATGAAGATAGAATAAACCTTGGGCCGTTCAAGCCGCAAAGACGCTTCCAAATAATAGTACTGCCTGCCTTTGACAAGCTTTGTTCTCAGACGCATGCAAATGTTTGAGCGGCGAAGTTATTAAAGTTATCTTACATTTCAAAATCAAAAAGTATGCCTAACTCGAAACAAGGAACGTTGGCACACAACCGAAGCGGAGAATGTAAGCCAACGCACGGCATTAGGCAGCCAATCCGCCCGCCGGGCCCGAAGGTGCCCGCCCGAGCCGCATGCCGAAATCTTCTAACCGGGCCTTGGCTCGGCAAGCGTTTCCTTTTCCACCTTTTGCAGGAATTCGGCCATCGCGTTTCCCAGCGCGGCGTTGTGCACCAGGAACGCGTCGTGGCCCTGCGGAGTGTCAAGCTTCTTGTATTCCACCGGCACTCCCGCCTCGGCAAGGCCCGCGTAGATTTCCTCCACCTGCTCGGGCGGATACAGCCAGTCCGAGGCCACCGAAACAAGCAGGCACCTGGCCCTCACTTCCCCGAACGCCTCGGCCAGCCTTGTTTTCCCGCCGCGGGAGAGGTCGAAGTCGTCTATCGCCTGCGTGATGTACAAATAGCTGTTCGCGTCGAAGCGTTCGGCGAAGCTCTCGCCCTGGTGGCCCAAGTAGCCCTGCACCTCGTAGCTTGCGCCGAATTTTTTTCCCCCATCGCCTTCCCGCCTCCTGCGGCCGAACCTGTGCGCAAGCGTGCCGCTGCCCAAGTAAGTGACGTGGCTCACCTGCCTTGCTATTGAAAGCCCCCTGCGCGGCGCTTCCCGCCCGTAGTAGTTGCCATTGTTCCAGTTAGGGTCCGCCATCACGCTTTCCCTGCCCGCGTGGTGGAACGACAATGCAAGCGGGGGCTGCCTTGCCGCGCACTCCAATATTATCGCCGAATGCGCGCAGCCCGGAAAGCGCGTAATCCACTCAAGCGCCTGCATTCCGCCCATGCTTCCGCCGGCAACGCAGAACAATTTTTTTATCCCCAAGTGCTCGACCAGCTTTTTCTGCGCCTTCACCATGTCGCCAATCGTTATGATTGGAAACCCCAGGCCGTACGGCTTTTTCGTTGCGGGGTTTATGGAACGCGGGCCCGTCGAACCCCCGCACCCGCCGATGACATTGGAGCATATTGCAAAATATTTTTCCGTGTCAATCGTCTTGCCCGGCCCGATCGCAACGTCGTACCAACCCGTTTTCCCGCCCGCCCCCGCGTGCGCGCCCGCCGCGTGGGCGTCGCCGGAAAGCGCGTGGCAGACGAGAACCGCGTTGGACTTGTCCGCGTTCAGCCTGCCGTAAGTTTCGTAGGCCAGCCTCACCGGCGCAAGCGTTTCCCCGCTGTCAAGCAAAAGCCCTTCGAAATCGAAGAACCGGGCCCCGGCTATTCCCGCCGAAGCCCCATGCGCCCCGTGCCTATCGCCATCGCCACTTTTGCCTGCCACTTTTGCCGTTCGCCTCAAAGCGTTCTTGTTTTTTCAAGCGCCTGCGTCAAATCGTCAGCAATGTCGCCCCAGTCCTCAAGGCCCACCGACAGCCTGACAAGCCCGGGAGTTATCCCGCCCGCAAGCCTCTCGGTTTCCGACAACTGGCTGTGCGTGGTGCTGGCGGGATGTATGGCAAGGCTCTTCGCGTCGCCCACATTCGCAAGGTGCGAGAAAAGCTTCAAATTGTCGATGAATTTTTCGCCGGCTTTCGCCCCGCCCTTCACCCCGAAAACGACCACCGCGCCGAAGCCGTTTTTCAGGTATTTTTTCGCATTATCGTGCGTGGGATGCGTGTCAAGCCCGGGGTATTTCACCCACTCGACACAATCGTGGCCCGACAGGAATTCCGCGGCCTTCGCAGCGTTCTCGCAGTGCTTCTTCATCCTGATGTCCAGAGTCTTCAACCCGCGTATCGTGAGCCAGGCGTTAAACGGCGACTGGATCAGCCCCATCGCATTCTGGATGTATTTCAAATCC
>DAHXMR010000094.1 GCA_027371655.1 Microcaldota archaeon | reverse complement strand
GATTTTCTTCGAATACGCCCGCGACACTGTTTTGGAAACGAAAAAGATTGCGCCGGGGATGGCGCACATGTTTGTGTCCAATGGCTATTTCACAAAAGAAATGTTCTATTTGATGCAAAAGGAGAAACTGCTTGACGCAATCCGCATCGACCTCAAGTTCATCAAAAACGACAAGTATTTGGAAACAACCGGGGGCTCGCTGCAACCAGTGCTCGACAGCATCAAGCGCGTCTATTCCACTCGGCGCTCCGCGCACCCGGTTCATCTCGAACTAATTGCCCTGATAATTCCGACGTTGAACGACTCGGTGGACGACTTGCGCGAGCTTTCGCGCTTTGTGGCGGGCGTGGGAAAGGACATTCCCGTGCATTTCATCCGCTTTTTCCCCTACCACAAGATGGCAAGCCTTCCCGAAACGCCTTTGAGCACGCTTGTGGGGGCGAAGAAAATCGCGGAGGTCGAGGGGCTGGAATACGTTTTCATCGGCAACACGGGTTTGCCGCACGTGGAGGACACGGTTTGCCCCAAGTGCAAAACAGTGCTTGTTGCAAGAAGCGGAATGCGCGTGCTTTCCAATGTTTTCGAAAAAGCTCCCAAGGGCAAGGCCCCCGCGTGCCCCAAGTGCGGGAAGAAGATAAATATCGTGCTTTGACCTTTCGTTTGTTGATGCAAATTGGCAAAAAGCGCTGAAAAGACCGAGGAAGAGTTCGTTGACGGCGTGCTCAAAGACCTGCCCGAAGAGTTGCGCAAAAAGCTGAAAAAAAGAAAGAAGGGCGAACCCGTCGAGGCCTGGGTTGAAAAGCAACGCGAGGACGTAGCAGAACGCGAACGCTTAAAGCCATTTTCGTGAGTTTGAAGATTGGGGAAGGGGAGTCGGCGCACTCTGCGCCGAGGGGAAACCGAAAGGTTGCCCCTCATCGGCAGAGGGGCGCAAAAACAGCGGGAAGAGATTGCGGAGCGCGAGAGAATCAAGCCGTTCGCTTGAAGTTGGGTGGTGGGGCAATGGAATTTTTCGACGTGTTGAACAACCGGCATTCGATGCGGTGTTTTTTGCCCAAGCCCGTTTCGCAAGGCGATTTGCGCAAGATTTTGCTTGCCGCAAACAGCGCGCCTTCGGCGGGCGACTTGCAGGCGTACAAGATTTTCGTCGCAAAAAAACGGGAGACCCGCATCGCGATTGCCAAGGCCGCAAGCCAGGACTTCTTGTGCGAGCCCCCGGTAATACTGGTGTTTTTCGCTGACGCGGGTGCAAGTGCGGTAAAATACGGCAAGCGCGGGGAAACCCTTTACTCGATACAGGATGCGGCAATCGCCTGCAGCTACGCCCAGCTTGCAACCGCCGCCCTCGGATTGTCCTCGGTATGGGTGGGAGGTTTCGACTCCGCCGAAGCGAAGAAGGCGTGCGGAAAGGAATTCGCCAAAGCAGGGCTTGTCCCGGTTTCCATTTTGCCGGTGGGCTTCGCTTCGGCCGGGTACTCCGCGACCAGCAGGAAGCCGTTGGCAGACGTGGCGATTGAAGAAAAGGATTAGTCGCTTTCCGTTTTCTTCGCGCCGTCGAACAACTCCGTTGCCGCGATTCCCATAGACGGCATTTTCGCGCGCTGGTACTGCTGGAACTTCAAGAAGCACAAGCCGCATCCTTCGCATTCGTCCATCCCAAAACCACCTTTTTTTTTTGCAAAAAACCGCGCGTGGCAAAACTGCCCGCGCTATCGCTAACTAAAAACAAACCTTTCGGCAGCGTTCACGCTGTCTTTGAAAAGGAAATAAAATAACTTGCGGAAAACTTTTTTCCGATGATTTGAAAAAAGCGCTTTAAACTTATTAATGGTGTGGGGAAAAAGGCGAAAAAAATCCGAAGAAGCCGGTACGAATTTCGTAAAACAATCGGATTTACTTCGCCCTTACGTCGACGCGGGCGCCAATTTGCTGTTCGAGGTCGGCGATGCGCTTGCCGCCCTTCCCGATTACTCTTGCGAGCTGGTCTTCGGGAACGTAGAGCACGAGTTTGTTGCCCTCGATTTCCATTTCGAAGTTGGTGGCGTAGCGGGAGATTATCTTCCTAATGCGCTTGTCGGAAAGAACGCGTCTGCTTGTCTCGTCTTCGTAGTCCCCGCCGTGGCTTGCTCCCCTGCGGCCGCCTTTGCTGCCCTTGCGCGCGGCGGCAAGGGAAATCACTACCGTTTCTTCGCCGTACTTGTAGATTTCGTATTCGAGTTCGTTGGTGTCCAGGTCGCGGATTTCTATCACTGGGCGGGCGAGGTCTTTTTCCATCATGCCGTACGGCGTGCGAACCACGAATGAAAGCGAATACGTTTTGGCAATGCGCCCTTTGGCAATGAATATTACCGTGTCAACGACTTGGGGAATGACGCCGAGCTCGATTTTGCCGATGAAGCGCTGTATGGCGTCGATTGCCTTTGCCGCGTGCACCACGCCGACCATGCCGATTCCCGCCATGCGAAGGTCCGCGAACACGCGGAAATCAACGGTCTTGCGCACTTCGTCGAAAATCGTGTAGTCTGGTCTTACAAGCAGGAGAATGTCGGATGCGGCCTCGAAGCTTCCCTCCAAGGGCGCGTATTGCGTTATTTCGGGCCCCACCTGCAAGTCGCGGGGCTGTTCCAAGGTCTTGACGATTTTCCTTTTCGCGGCATAATCTTCCGCCAATGCGCTTGCAAGCGTGCTTTTCCCGCTTCCCGGCGGTCCCGCGATTACTATTCCTTCGGCTTTTTCCTCAAGCCGTGACAGGAGCGATGGGGAAATTTCGTAGTCTGAAAGCGAGAGCTTGACAAGGGGCTTGACGACCGTGAGTTCGGCTCCCTCTGAGAACGGGGGCTTGGTGAACGTCACGCGGTATTCGCGCGCCTGCACGACGAGTGCGCCTTTCTTGTCTATTTCGATGTAGCTTTTTTTCTCGCGCTTGGAAAACTCGACCGCGTCCTTTGCCATCTGCTCTATTTCGTCCGCGGAGTATTCGCGCGAATCGGCTTTCAAAAGTTCGAACGCGCCGGGCTTGCCCGCCTTGGCAAGTGGAACGCAGTTTTCCTTGAAGTGCACGGACAAAACGTTTCCGGGGTCGAAGAACCTTGCAAACGGCAATCCGGTTGCCTTTGGCGCCACGATGGGCTCCAGGTATTCGACCGCAATGTTTTCCGCTTCGGCAACTGCTGCCTGCACCTTGTCCGTAGTGTAAAGAATCGCGTGTTCGCCAAGGGATTTTGCGGTCGCCCTGATTTTGGCGTCTATTTCACCGAAGCGCGCGCCCTGCACATCGATTGCGGAGGGCCGCTCGCCCGCGAACTCCATGTCGATTTTCCCTTCCTTTGCAAGCGCTCCGAGCTTCTTCAACTCGTCAAGGCCGGTGAACCCGGTTTCCCTTCCCGCGTTTGCCTGGTATTCAAGCTCGGCAAGCACGCATTTGCTGACCACGACTTTGACTTTGGCTTTTTCGCGCGCCGCAAGCTGGGTAATGCGGCCGTCAATCAACACGCCCGTGTCGGGAACAATGATTTTCATTTTGTAAACACTTCCAATGACTTCAAGATTTTTTGCTTAATAAGTTCTTTTAGGCTGGGCGTATTATGCTGTAACTCGTTCTAGGACGGTTTTCAGTTTATTGTATGCGTCTATCTCCCGCGTTATTTCCTCTGAGTTCTCTTTAAGGTACTGCTTTGTTTCATCGTCTAATGCTGGCGATCTAATTGAACCTAGGGCCTCTAAGTGGAGTGCATGCGCGCCACCAATGATTATTTCTTCAAGGTTCAACAGTTTGGCTTTGGAAAGCATATTGATTGACCGTTTTACGCATATGGCTTTTCCAAGGTCTTTTAGTTGCATGTTTGCTTGTTCGGGCGGGAGGTTAATTGTTGCGTTATGAATTTTTTGAACTATTTTTTCTATTGATGCTTTTACTTGCGGATTGATGTCAGCGCAGTCTGTATAATGGTTATTGCAGGTTTGTTTTACTCCATTGAGCCCGTTTGGTGACCCTATTGTTGAGTTTGATTCATACATGGCGTTCTCCAAAAAACCCAGAGCAATCTCATCTGGCGAGTCTTCAAGAACTGTTGCAGTGGGGGTTGGCGTTCTATTGAACAATCTGAACAATGCTACAATACAATTTGGTTTACGCTTAGCTAGGTTGGCGCCCACACTTCTAAAGAAAAGACCGTTGCTTTCAAGACCAAATTTTGTTGCTAAGGACGATGTGAGGTCTAGGACGGTATTTACGTGTTTAGGTGGACTTTGTCCCCACCCGTCTTCCTTATGTTTTACTCCAATCACTCTAATACAAGTTGTCATTAGTATCTGTGATAATTTGGAGTTTGACGCAAATTAAACTTGCCTAAGCCAGCTTGCGCTAATCTTCTTAAAAAAATAAAAAAGGGGGACGGAATTGGACTGGCGCGTTTAGACGTTTTTTCTTTGGCGTTCAACCAGACCTTTCTTTTTTTCTAAAAAAGAAAGGGGTGGTTATTTCTTCGCGCCTTTTCCGCCCTTTGCCTCGGAGCCCTTGGCTTCGGCTTCCTTGCCAGTTTCTTTTCCGGCTTCGGCTTTGCCTTCTGCGGCTGCAGCGCCTTCTGCGGGCGTTGCCGCGGCTTCTTCCTTGGGCTTTTCGATTTCGATTTTCTTGAAGACCTTGGCTTCCCTGCCCTTCTTGGCGAGGTTTTGGGGGTCTTGCGTTATGTCCTTGAGTTTGAACGTGAAGTTTCCGGAAAGTTTGAGCTTTCCGCGGGTGAGCGCTTCCTTGAGCACGGGTATGTCCTTTGCCATCACCCTGCCGCGGAAAACGCTTTCGCCGGCGAGCACGCGCACCATGCGGCCCTTGGGCTTGCCGAACGCGAGCTTCATTCCCTTGGAGATGCGGTCCGCGCCTGCGACTCCCATTGCGCCCTTTTCACGGATGACCAAGTGCGGGTATTTCAGCACGGTGAGGTAGTAGTTTGAGATGAGCTGTTTTTCCAGGCACCTGTTCGCGGCCTGGCGCGCGCTTTCAATCGCGTTGTCGCGCAACTGGATGTCGCCGACGGACGCGAGCTCGACTTGGGCCTCGTAGTACTTGTCGGCGCCCATGTGGTACTGCCGGACTTTGGGGCGTGGTGCGCCTTTCACGAAGCTTTTGCGGGGGGTCCTCTGGGAAATCCTCGCCCAAACCTGCCCTTGTGCTATTCTGACTGTTTTTGCCGGCCTCAAACCCATTTCAAAACACCAACCTTTAATGGAAAAAGTCTCGCTCGACTTGAAGAGATGCTGTCAACTTTCATTTGCCTTTTGCCACAAAAAAGGACCCAAAAGAAGGCTTGATTTTCGGGCTTAAAAGCAGGTATTGTATTGCGATGGCAATTATAAAAACCTATTGCAAGCCGGGAAAATAATTCGGCCATTTCCCGGCGTGCGGCATTGCAAAACCGCAAAGGGCGCAGCGCCTGCAACTTACGCTTTATTCCGCGGGGTTGGACGGGGGGTTGCGCACCAGGAACTCCTTGGAGCGCATGCGGTACAGCAGCGCCAGGAAAACGAACGTCGCGATCGCCAAAAGCCACGACTGCGCCCCGAGCCTGCTGTAAAACGCGAGGGTTATCCCCAAAAACACGGTTACGCCGAAGAAAAGGATGCCCAATGACAGGAAGTAGTGGCTTCTCAAAATGAACTTTTCCTGGTTCTTGTACGGAAATTCGAGGTGGTGGTAAATCGTGGGCATTGCGAAAAGCATGAGCGAAACCGCGCTGCACAACAGCGCGGCAATCTGTATGAGGAACGCTTCCGGCCGGTCCGACCCGCCCGAGGACTGCAGCGCGACGTTCAGCAGGAAGCCGAATATTATGCCGCCCGCGCTCAGCATCGTGCGGCCTTCCGCCTGCGCGTCCGCCATGCTGTGCGTGAGCTCGTGCTCTCCCAGGTAACTGGGCTCCTCGCTCACCATTTCAAGCTGCCTTTTCTGGTCCACGAAAAAACTTGCGCGGGGTTTCCTTTTTTATCTTTCGCTAAAAGCGGATGGAACCATTTGGTGGCGCGGCCGATGGGGGTAAAAAACGCACTTTAAATGTCGGCGACAAACATATTTGGGGTTTTCTTAAGGACGTAGGGGGTGTTTGAGTGAAGTTTTTGCTTTTGTTTGGATTTCAGGTAGCTGTTTTTCTAATAGCTGGTTGTACTTCGAAGCCGGTTCTAAATGCAGAAGTACAGACGTTTGATTCAGTTCAAATAGGCGGTATTTCGACAGATATAACCCTAATTAATCGTGATGATTTTTCATGGACTAACGTCGAAATAATTGCTAATTCATATTATCGCTGTAGGTCTAGCGTAGTAGTGGATTCTGGTCAGAAGGAGTCCTTTTCAGGAGTGGACTGCCAAGACACTTCTGGAAATAGGCTACTTGGGCAAATTACTAATCTTGCAATAAAAACGGACCAAGGAACACAAACTTATTCCAGATGAAGCTGTGAATGTAACCGTTATGGGCGTTGCTGATTAGGTAAAAAAATAAGAGCGCCCTGATCGGGATTCGAACCCGAGTCTCAGGCTCGACAAGCCCGAATGCTGGACCGCTACACTATCAGGGCGCAAAAAGCGGGAACTATTTTTGTCGCGTTGTATTATTAATTGCTATTGAAAAAAGAAAAAAGTCCCGCTGGCCTATTTTGCAACCTCCGCCGATGGGGGAGGAGTCCCCCCAAGGCGCGAAGGTTGAGTCACAAAACGGCGACTTTGATTTGCAACCTTCACGCCTTGCCGACGCGGAGTGCGCCGGCCCCCTCTATTAGGCTGGTATTAGGAGTCCCGCTGGCCTGATTTGAACAGGCAACACTCTGATGTCCGAACAGGCATCCTCGTACTCATCGAACTTCGACGAGGCTGACATTGTAGCCTTTTTTCTTTTCCTTTTCCGCCCAACCAAATGAAAAAAATTTCTTTTCTTTTTTGGTTGAGCTTTTTTCTTTTCCTTTGTACGCGTTTTTGCGGGCAAAGAAAAGAAAAAAGGTCACTACAGTCAGATGCTCTGCCAGGTTGAGCTACAGCGGGCTGGAAGTATTTGTTTTGGCGTGAGTTTTATTAATCCTTTTTGCAGCCTCCGCAAGCGGGCTTATTCGCGTTCTGCTTTCCATCCTGCCTCCGGGGCGCGTTTTGGTTATATGGGTTTTTAAATTGTCGCGCAGTATTTTTGGCTTATGGCTCCTCTCACTTTGCGCGCGCCTGCCGCGCTGTTGTTTGCGTTCGCTTTGTTCGCGTTTTCCCCGCTTGCGTTTGCGGCAAGCGTGAACGACACCGCGCGTTTGTACGTTGCCGACGGCGAGCTTTCGGCGATGGACGTGGTTCCGTTTTCCGCTTCCGGTTCCCAGTATTACATGGTGACCGTTGCCGGCAAGGAGGCCTTGCTTTTGGCGCCAAGCGGCGCGGATTTCCAGCCAGTTTCGGACAACGCGACTTTGCTTGCCGTGCTGCCCGCGTACATTTCATCTGCGTATTCGGGAGTTTTTTCCGAAACGAATTTGGACTCGCTCAAGGCGCATTTCGAAGAGCTTAACGCCACGTTCGACTACTGCGCCCAGCCGATGAAGGGCTTTTTGAACGGCGGCACGCTGCTTTGGTGGATTCTCCAGACCGATGACCGCGGAAGCTCGATTCCCAAGAGTTTCCTTGCGGTTTCGCGCCTTGGCGGCAACGCCACCATTGGCATCGGCTCGCAGGCCTCCCTGAAAAACGGGATTGACAACGCTTCCGAAAAAATTTCGGCGCTTTCCGCGGACGTTTCGCCGGATGAAATCAGGAACAGCCTTGCCGAGGTTTACGAAACGGTTTGGTCGATAAAGGGGCTTGCCGACGAGTATTCCGCCGACTTCAACTTCCTTGAATCGAGGCATCCGGACTCGTTCCACAAGCGCACGTGCGCGCTTTCCTCGAGTTCCTTCGACAACGTCACCGACGACCTGCACTTGAAGGATGTGATTCCATCGTCGGCCGGGCTTTCGTCCGCTTTGGCCGCCTCCACGCCGGTGCGCGCGGAGTACCGCAAGGTCAAGGAGATTTCCGCCGCGGAGTCGAAGAAACTGGCGGATTTGCGCGCGCTTTACAACAGCACGCAGAAGGTTTTTGCGGGGACGGGTCTCAACCTCACCGGTTTGAGCCGGGGCATCGACTCCCTTTCCTCCAAGCTTGCCTCGCTTGAGGCTGCGACCGACCTTTCGACCGCGAGGCCGCTTCAAGCGGATTTCGACAAGGCGTATAATTCGACTTACGGCTGGCTCTACGAGTTCACCTCGTCATCGCTTGCGAAGGACATCGTGGCTAGCGTTAACGCCACCAATGATGCCAAAAACGCGACCGCGGGCGCGGCCCTGCGGTTGGGCGAAAACAACGATGACGTGATCAAGGTCAAGCAGAAGGTCAAGGTTCTCGAGGCCAATCTTGATTCCAACCTGTCCGTGGTGCAAAACGCGAACGGAAGCGTGGTTTCGGCGGCAGTGTTCCAAAACCTGACGGTCGCCGCGCAAGCGCTTTCCCAAGAGGCGGACGGGTTGAAGCCGGCTTGGCAGCAAAACGACCTGGTAATCGTCGCATTCTTCGTGATAATCCTCGCGGCGGTGTTCGGAATAGTCGTCTGGTACCGCAACCAGAAGGCGATTGCCGAGGTTTCCGCAAAGATTTCCGAGCGCGGCAACCGCGAAATGGAAGAGCGCGACAGGTAGGCGGGAAAAGAGTTTTGGTTGCTTTTTCCAAACAGAACAACGTGGATGGGTGGGGTTGAATGAAAAAACTTGCAGTGTTCGCGGTTTTAGCGGTTTTCGCGGTGTTCCTGATGGGATGCGCCAGCAACGCGCAAGCGCCAACCCCGACGCCGGAGGCTACCGGGCAGCCGACTGCGGTTGCGATGGAACAGCCCACTTCCGCGCCAACGGAGCAGCCGACTGTGGCCCCGCAGGCCAATTTCTCCGGCTATTTGAACTCGCAGACGCCCGTCGTATGCACGGGGTCGTTTACGACCGCCGAGCAGGGCGTTACGCTGAGCCTTAGCAACACGTACAAGTTCTTGAAAGGCAAAGAGCGCCTCGTATCGAACACTTCGATTGCCATCGGCGCCAATCAGACCACTGTCCCCGTGGAAGTGATACTCGACAGTTCGACCAGGAGCGGTTTTGTCACCTCCCCAGTATACATGCTGGCGTACCCGGGCTGCGAGTGGTTCGAAATCAACCAGACGCAATACGACCAATTCGCGTCGGGCGCCCAATCGTTGGAGTCGACCAGCGCCCTGAAACAGGCGGAGCTCAACTACACGTGCGCGGCGGGGGACTTCGGCGAAGAAATCTTCACGCCCCAGGGCGCCAAGTGCCCCTTCGCCCTGCCGCAGGCAAGCTGAAAAAAGCACGCAAGGCAAGTCATTGTTTGCGAGCGCCAGCGTTGCCCGCGCTCAAAGCATATAAAAATTCCAAGCCCCCAAAAACCCTCCGCAAACTTTGATTCAAGCAGGGGTAGCAAAGCCTGGTCAAATGCGCGGGACTCAAGTGCCACCTTTTCTTTCTTTGGAAGAAAGAAAAGTCGGCAGACCCAAAAGAAAGAAACTGTCTCTTTTAGGTCGCTGAGCCATCCCGCCTCTTAGGAGTTCGAGGGTTCGAATCCCTCCCCCTGCATTTTCTTCCAGCGTCGGATTTCGCCCCTTGGGAGCGGTAATGCCCCGCGTGGCGCTAGATCCGGATGGTTCTTTTGTGCCTGGGGGCAGCCGTGCGGCAAATGAGCTTGTGAAAAGATGAAACAAACAAGAACCGCATTTAGGAAAATTTGGGACGCAAAACTCGCCCGCCTAATCAATGCCACCTTTGAAAAGTTTGAAGGGGAAATGCAGGAGCATGGCCGGATGATGGTCTGGATGTTCAGGCACGTCCTGCTTCCAGCTTGCATTTTCTACGTAATTGCGGGGTTGCTTTTCCAAAAAAACGTTTTCGACTCGTTATTTCTGGGGCTTTTGGTGTTCGTTTATAGCAATTTTGTCCCTGATTGGGATTCTCTCTTGGTAGTTGCCGCAAACAAGCCCGAAGGTTACTACCCGTTTGAGAAGCTCTGCCTGCTCTTTTTCGGTCCCCTCTTCGTTTACTACGTAGTCTCCGAAGAGGCGAAGCCGATATATGCGAAAAGGCCAAAAGAATTTCACAGCCTCCGCGGGCTCTTGCTCTACACAACGTTCCTTTTGATTGTGGGGCTCGTTTTCTATCGGAACGGACTGGAGCAAATTTCGCTTCCGTTCTTCGGTTGCCTTGGCTACGCAACCCACCTTGCGGTGGACGGCTGCCTTAAACTCCGCTAGCGCCCCCATTTTCACGAGCAGCTTGCGCAGCCGCGTTATGGCTGCAAGCAAATGTCTAAAAGCCCCCTTGGCTTGCAATACCTGTTTATGAAAATCCTCGTCACGGGCGGCACGGGAAGGCTCGGCCGCGCCGTGGTGCGCCAACTGCTTGCCCGCGGGCACTCCCTGCGCCTGCTTGTGCGCGGCGTTGCCAAGGCCAAAGCGCTGTTTGCTACTGTGGCAAAGAAGGTTGAATTTTTCGAAGCCGACTTGGCAGACGGCTCCGCCGCATCGACAAAAAAGCTTTTTGAAGCCTGCAAAGGCGTTCAAGTTGCCGTGCATTTGGCTGCGCAGGTGGACTACGGGGTTTCCGGCGCGGAAATGTTCAAGGCCAACTTCGGCTCGACCGTGCGCCTGCTTGAAGCGTGCAAAGAAGCGAAAGTCAAGCGCTTTGTTTTCTGTTCGAGCACTTCCCTTTACCACAAGGCGTCAAAAACGCCCATCGGCGAGTCGCATGCGCTTTCGCCCGCGAACGCGTACGGGAAAAGCAAGCTCGCCGCGGAAATTGCGGTGAGGGCAAGCGGCATTCCCTTCGTCATCTTGAGGCCCACGCTCATCTATGGCCCCGGATTCGACACGGGCTTCGGGCCCGTGGTGCGCCTCATCCGCAAAAAAAGGATGGTGATTGTGGGAAGTGGGGAAAACCGCATCGCGCTTTTGCACGTTGACGACGCCGCACGCGCGTTCGTTGCCGCTGTCGAATCGGGAAAACGCGCCGAGGGAGAGGCGTTCATAATAAGCGGCGAATCCGTGCGGCAAATAGACTGCTACCGCGGCGTGGCGCACGCGCTTGGCGTTTCCGAACCCAAAATCCACGTCCCAAAATCGCTTCTTTCGGCCGGTGCGGGCGTGGTTGAAAAAATCGCGCCCCTGTTCGGGAAAAGGCCGTTTTTGAGAAGAGAATACGTCAACACGCTTGGCGAGGACCGCGTTTTTTCAACAGACAAGGCAAAGCGGCTTTTGGGATGGGTTCCCAAGGTGAAGTTCGCGGACGCGGTGAAAACCGTGGGCGCGTGGTTTTAAGGCGGATTTGCGAAAAGAAAATGGGCTTGCGGTGGTTGCATGCGTTTGAGCGTTGAAAAGAAAAACGGGAAAGCCGAGCCGTTCAGCTTCGAGAAGCTTTTCACAAGCATAATCAGGGCTGGCGGCACGGTGGAACTTGCCGAAAACGTTGCCGGAAGCGTGGCGCACGCGCTGAACGATTCCGCGAAAGGCGGCGCGGTCGCATCCGCCGAAATACGGCGCAGGGTTTCCGAGCTTTTGCGGAAGGCCGACAAGGAAGTTGCCGGCCGGTACTCCAAATTCAGGAAAAAATCGCGTTGAATCCGTTGTAATTGCGCATAATGGCAGGTGTGTTGTTTTGGCTGAATTTTTGGGTTTCGCATTGGATGGCGCGCTTTACTCGCTTGCGGTTACGGTGGGCGTGGTGCTGGCGTCGATTGTCGCCGCCGACATTTTCATCGTGCTCCTCGACAGGATAGTCCGGCCGATACTTGCGAAGACCAAGACTGACCTCGACGACCTGCTTTTCGAGGCCGTGCGCGGGCCGATAAAGCTTTTCGCGGTGATTTTCGGCGCGTACTACGCCATAAGCGCGTATTTTCCCGGCTTGTCGCTTTTCGGCGCGCCCCTCAACGACATCTTCGCGATATTCCTAATCGCCGCGGTCGGGCACACCGTTGCCAAGGCCGTCAACGTCATTGTTTTCTGGTACAACGGCCATTTGGTGCAGGAAAAAGGAAAGGCGACCAAGGACGTTTTCCCCCTTGCGCGCAAAATAATCACCCTTGCAATCTACATCGCGACCCTAC
>DAHXMR010000089.1 GCA_027371655.1 Microcaldota archaeon | reverse complement strand
CGGAAAAGGTTGGTTGCCAGCCGCAGACTGCCAAGCGGATTTTGGAGGCGCTGGCAAAGCAGGGCCTGGTTCGCCGGTTGAACCCGCGCCGGCGTTTCCAGGAATATCGGAGCTTGCCGAAATCGCAGCGGATTTCCAAGTGGATTATCGCCCCCTTTGGCCGGTGGGTTCTGTTTCAGCTTGGGGAATTGGAGGGCGACGTGCCATGAGCAAAAAAGACGAAGTGGGCTGCGAGTTTTGCGCGCTTTTGCAGCGCGGCAGCAAAAATGGCAAGGAAACCGTTGACTGTCAGCATTTTTCCTCGACTGCCCGCGAGCTTGAGGGTGATGCGAACAACAAGTTCAAGTTCGGTCGGGCGTGGGATGGCGCGAGCGGTCAGGTTCGCTTTGGTACTTGTTGCCCACATTTCCAACCAAAAGGCGATTCGAATGAATAAAAAATCAAGTCAAAACGGATTATCGCAAACCCCTTGCCAAGTTTGCAAAGAGCGGCGCCCTGCGCGATTCGTTTGCGTTGACGGTCGCAAGGAAAAACTGTTTTTGTGTCGGACTTGTTTCCGAAAAAACGGGTTTGCTAAAATTCCGTTGACCAAGTGTGCGTTTTCCTTCAACCGAGTAGTGGTTGTTTTTTCATATCTGAATTTTTTTAAGAGGAGGAGGTTCATGACCGAGAAATCAATTGGCAATCGGACTTTGCGTTCGTTAGTTCTCCGAGTTTTCCAGTGCCAGGATCGTGCACTTACTCCTGAAACTTGCGAACTGATAGAGCAGCGCATGGCTGCGAGTTTGGAGCGCCTTGCTGAACAAGTTACGAAGAAAACAACCGATTTTATCGTTACGCCTGAAACGGTCGACCGTTTGTTTAAAGGTTTTCCTTAAATGGCGCAGTAAAAACAGAACGAGGTTGAGAAAAAATGGTAAACGGGACTTTGAGCGCGGTTGCTTCGGCAATCGCAAGTGCAACGCCGGGCGTGAACGCAACGCTTGCGGTCGTCAATCAGAGCTTGGCGAACGCTTCGGTTGCGACCGGTGAAGCTGCGGCAAACTCACCCACAATGGAAACCGGAATAGTTTTGTTGCTTTTCGGTTTCGTTGCGGGCTATGTGGCGCGTTTGGTGCAAACCGAGCTCGAACAGAAACCGCAGTAAAAGCTTGATGCGTGCGAAACCGACAGGCCACAATGTGATTATAGAAAACTTGGATTTGATGCGGGGGCATGTGAAATGGATGTTGAAAACAAAAGCAGGATTTCGTCGGCTATGAAGGCAGCGGCACTTGTCAAGCGTTTGGAAATCGCATGCAAGAAGAACAAATATGTTCAAGAGCACGCGGCAAATGTCGAGGTCTGCCTGCAGCGCGGCGATAAGTATTTCGAGTCCCGCAGTCTGCGCTTTAACCTCGAATGCCTGGTTTTGGAAATAGAGGACCTGCATTTCGCAAGAGGCGTGACTGGTTCGCGTTAAGCTCTAGAGGGAGAGGAAGTGACGACTGCCGCAATCATCGGGCATAAGGAGCCGAAAACGACAATGCGGCACTACCTTTCGCTACAGCGGGATTTCGAGGCGGGTTTCGTTGACTTGGCGTTTACAAAAAACAAGGTGTTGCCGCTAGGCGACAAGCCCGCGGTTGTTTCCGGGATTCCACAGGTGGCAAACGTACTGGTTCAAAAAACGGATGATTGAGGGAGGAATTATGCAAAAAAAGCTCAGGGGCTTGGCATTGTTGGCAGTATGAAAAACGGCATACGGGAGAGTATTTTTTCAAGCAACAAAACGGGGTGTTTTTGGAAAATGGCTAACGGAAATTTGATGGGTGTTGAATTAGCTTTGAACCAAGCGCTTGTGGCGCTGGGCAAGGAAAGGGAGTTGCAGCAAGTCGCACAAAGGCGGGAGTTGGAAATCCGCGAGAATGTGCTCCTCAAGATGGAAGAAGATTCGGTGCAACTCAAGGCCCGCAAGCTCGGGGGCAAAATGGTTCCAGGAGAGCCTTGCCCAAAGTGCGGGAGCAAAACCTTCCACAAGAACGAGCCGATTGCCCAATCCTCGGAGTTCAACCTGGCAACCGGCAAGATGGACGTGGGCCCGGTGATGCACATTCCTGAGGAGAACTGCTCGCCGGTTTGGAGTTGCACAGGATGCAAACGAGAAATCGACCTTACCGCATGATGGTCGTCCGAGAAAATGAGATCGCCGACAAAGTGCCCAAGACTAAGCGCGGCGGCCTTTTCCATGGGGTTCATGGCCTCTTCACCTCGCTATAGCGTGGAAAAGCGCTGGAAGCACTTGGGCATTTTCTTTCTTTTTTGTGTCCTCCGAAGGCGGGAATCAAAGTGTGCAAGCCCGGCAAGCGGCGGAAAAGCGGGAAGAGCCGGTGCCAAAGCTCGGGCCCAATGACCCGCTTGCGTGCCAGGAGTGCGGCCAAGCGCTTACAAGCAGGGGCGCAAAGGGGCATTTTCAATTCGCTCACAAGTATACTGGCAAGCAGCTTGACGAAGCTTGGGCAGAGTGGAAGAGCTTGCGTGCGCTTGGATTGAACGCTGGCCCGCCAGGTGAACGCGCTTGAAGCAGGTTCATTCCCGGAAAACAAGGCAATTATGTCGCTTGCTGCGAGCGCTTGGGTTTCAAGTGGAAACGGAGAAGACCGTGCCGAATCCCGCTTTTCCAAAGCGCCCAATGCGCGTTGACGTTTTCCTGCCCAAGTTGAAGGTGGCAATCGAAGTGCAGGGCGGGCATCACAGCGAAGAAGGCCGAGCGGTGAACGACGCGATAAAAAAACAGGTCGTTTCCCGCTTGGGCTGGGCGTTAGTGTGGTGGTTTCCCGCGTACCGCGAAGCCGCTGACGCTGCCGCATGCGCGCGCATTGCGGACTACTTGGCTTCCGAAAACCTGCAAAAATTCAAGGTGTTCTAAATTGGAGCGTGCTTCGCGAACTAGGGCGGAAGCTGCCTCGGAAGCTATGCCAGAAGCCACGAATGAGGGGTTAGAGAGGGATTTTGACGGAGGTGTCCTCCGGCTTCGCCGGCGGTAATGTGCCGAAGCTGAAAAAGCAGGAAAAAGCAGCTTCGGGAAGCACGCGCGCGCATGCTTGACGATCCGGGGTAATGCAGCTTACGTGGTGGAATCAGTGCAACGCCAGGTGGAAAAATTAACGGCGTTTGCAGAGTGTTAGGCTTGGCAAGTTCCCGCCGAGAAGCTAAGAAAATAACAAGGAAGACTAAGCGCGGGCAAAGTGGCGGGTTATTTCTTTGGCAAAGCGTCGTAGAACTGAGTTATATCGGCCAGAGTAAAGCAGTGCACGCCGCGCTCGGATAAGTAAGACTTAGCTTGAGGCTCGAACCCACTTTTTGAAACCACGAACATTGTGGTGTGGTTGTACTGTGTGCCCGAGCACTGGACAAGCAAGCGTTTTTCGAAAAACTTCGACGCATCGGCGTAGTCCACGGGTTGCGTCCTCCAACGGACTTCGCCAAGCAGCAGGGATTCCTTTGACTGGCCACAGATGTCGATTTCGTTGCCGTTGCGGTCCCACCAGCCGCCCAACTCTGCCACGTTGACGGGCATTTCTCCAAGCTTCCCGTTGTTGTGCTTGCGTACTATTTCCCGGACAATCTCTTCAAAAACAAAGCCGGTAACACTCTCGATTTCAGCAGTTATGCGTTGGCGCACGAGCGCGAAGTTGTTGATTTCAAGCGCCGAATTGTTTTTTGCCACGAAGTTGTACCAGAACTTGAAAAAGTTGTCCTTGAGCACGTACTGGGGCGACATCTTGCTTCCGCATACGGGCGCGCGTTTTTCAATCAGGCCCAGGGCGTAGCCCAAGCGGTCAATGTAGTACGCCAAGCTTGGGCTTTCTATTCCGGTTTGGTCGCTGATTTCCTTGAGCTTGCGGTGACCCTTGGCTATTGCAGCCAAAATCGAATTGTACCGGCCAGTATCCTTTAATTCCATAGTCAAAATCGTCGACGGCTCCTCCCTAAGGAGGCCGTTCTTGCGAAGAACGTTTTCCTCGACAATGTCCAGGTAGTTGGAGTTGTTCGTTTTCTCCGCGTACTCCAAGTAACGCGGCAAGCCCCCGTAAGTGGAATATAGCCGGACCTTCATTTCCTCCGAAAGCTCCGTGCCGGATAGGGCTTCCCGGAACGCTTGGTAGTCGAAGGGCTCCAAAGACATTTTGGCAGTGGCCCTGCCAAACAAAGGCGAGCGATGGCTCAACGCAATCTTGTAAATAGCACTAACCGCGGAGCCGAGCAAAATCAGCATAATAGGCTTGTCTTTCAAGCGCGTGTCCCAAATCTTTTGCAGGCGCGAAAAAGCGCGCGGGTCGGCGTGAAGCCGCTGGAATTCGTCAATTGCTACCACGAGTTTTCCGGACTCGGAGCACTTCGCGTCAAGGTAGCCAAAGAAGTCCTCCCACGAAGAAAAAGATAGCTTCTCTGAGGGCCAGGCAATGCCAATGTCGTCTGCAAGCGAACGAAGCATGTCCTGGGGCGTGCCCTCGTCAACGAACAAGTAAAGGCGCTGCTTTTCTGGAACCGTTTCCAAAAATTTGCGGACAAGCTCGGTTTTTCCAACCCGCCTTCGGCCGGTAAGGATGATCAGTTCGCCCTTTTCAATGCGGGCAAACCTCGAATGAAGCAATGCAAGCTCTTCTTTTCTGTCCGTGAACTTGGCCACAACATTCACCTAGGTATACATATAGTTTAGACTATATAAAAGTTCGGATTAAGGCTATATGTCTGGTTGTTGTAGGGGAAGTGCGTAACTAGTCGTTAAATCGCAGCATGGCGCGCAGTATGCCGGCCGGGGTTCGCTTTCACGGACTACGCATACGAAATCATGCAACGCCTGGCGGCCCGCGTCCGAGACCTCGAGACGCTGGTCGATGTGCTGCTCATCGAAATAGAGTACGGTAATAGCACTACCGATGAGAGTGTCCCGCCGGAGGCGGGTTATAGAAAGTGTGAACGTCCGAAAGCGTCCGAAAATAGTCCGAAAAAATCCGATGCGTGGGAGTGCCGTTTTTGCGGAGGCGTATCGGTTGATGCGTTTGGCAATCCGAAAAGCGTCCGAACGCAGTCCGAATAATCCGAGAAATGCCCGGAAAACTTGGTCGTCGCCTACAACATAATCAGCACGGTAGCCGAAGCCTAGCCCCGTACCTTCACATTTTAAGACGACAAACCCAACCTGCCTTTTCCTTCGACCGTGAGCTTGAGCTCTTGCCCCTTGATCCAGCCCAAAGCCGCAGCAATGTTCCGGGGAATCGTCACCGTGAACTGCCCGGCCTTGTTTTCCTGCAATTTGACCATAGCCCATCACCCAACCGCTTAAAATATTTGGGCAACTATTAAAGGAACTGTTAAACGGCGTGGCTTGGAATTAGAGCATTATACCTTTTGCCTTCAACACTCGGCTGGAGCATTCCGAACCAAGGGGGCAACCATAACGCCAAGCGTGTTTGGTTTCCCCCTTAGTTCCAGGGTCCTCCCTATCCCCCTTCCACTACGTCTAGTGGAATTTTCCGGTCAACGCCACCACCGGCAAAGTCCAAAAGACAGAAACGCCATGGTGGGCACTGCTGACGACATAACCATCTGGCCTAGGTGGGGGCACTCATTTTTTTCCTAATGCGAGAGCGTCCGCATTAGTCGAAGCATCACCGTGAGCCGGCGGGCAACAATTCTTGCTTTAATTTGGATTGTCAAACTTGACGTTTGTTGTAACAGTTACACTGCCGCTCACAATACATTTCAAATTTTCTTGCATTTCGGCAATTTT
Organism: Microcaldota archaeon; assembly: GCA_027371655.1. The sequence continues at coordinate 2,161 of DAHXMR010000089.1, read as the reverse complement.
TTGCGCTTCCTCATTTAGATCGGGAGAGATGTCGCTGATAAACCTATCCATCTGTCTTATTATGTCGCCTAGGATTTGTCCAGCTAATTTTTCCCACAATTCCGGATCGGTTTTTTCATCGAGTCGTCGCGTTGTTAAATGAGCAGAACGTTTGTGAATTTCCAGTTGCCAATCCTTGGGGCCCAAAGTGTTCCATTGGTCTGGATTTTTTACAAAATCGCAAGCAAGAACAGTATCCTCTCTTCGATTTCTTTTATCGGCCCCAAAGAATTCATTAAGGCAACGAGCATGTAACACGTTGCTTTCAAACCAGAGCTGCCTTTCGATGTCTGTAAGTTCCTTAGTCTTAAAGTTGGCAATGCCTGCTGTAAATATCGAAAACTCGTAAAGGACATGTTTGCCGAGCATCTCCTTCTTCTGCGCGAGATTCATTTGAGATGCGGGTATATCCAGCGTCAATCGCCCCGATTGATGATTTTTTTGCATAGGCCCAGTCGCGTTATTTCTTCTTCTGCGCCAAATAGAGCTCGGTTCCGTCGGGGTCGGAGAAGTAGGCAAAGCGCATGTAATCCTCCTCGAAAAAGTCGAACTTTACCCCCTTCTTGCCCAAGGCGCTTGTGGCTTTGTCCAGGTCCTTGACCTCGAAGCCCACGGACAGGTTGCCGCCTTTCTTGCAGGGCTCGCTTGGGTAAAGCCCCAATGTTATGCCGGGCCCTTTGATTTCCGCCCAGTCCCCGTAGTCTTCCGCGAGTTTGAAGCCCAAGGTCTTCGTGTAGAATTGTATCGATTTTTTCATGTCGGAAACCGCGACCGCCACTTTTCCGCGCAAGAATTTTTCTGCCATATTGAAACACCCTCTTTTGCTTGAAACAGAATGAGCCCTGAATATACCTCCGCGTATGGGCAATAAAACGCTTATTACCTTGTTTTTTGATTATTTTTGCGCAATGCCTAAACTCGACCCCCAGTTCAAAGCCGCGCTGTCCGCTCTTCGCGAGGCCCACGAGAAGATTGAGGCGATGAAGCCCCCATTTAGGGGCAGGAACATTCCGAAGGGGTATCCGGGGGGCAATCCCGACCGCTATCGTTTGGAAAACGACGAGCAGAGGCGGCTTGTTGGAGAAAATGCGGGGCTGATTTTTGGCGCTTTGGAGCCTCAGGTTAGTTGCAAGGTGCCTTTGCATCCGTTTACCCGTAATTATTTGGCGGACGAGCACAAGCGGGACGAACTCTTCAATGCGGGCTATTACGGCTTGGTGCGGGCGGTAAAGACGCATGAGCCATCCAAGGGCGCGCTTTCAACGTATGCTTATCCGCTTATACGGCGTGAAGTGCAGCGCTATCTGGACCGGGAGGGCAAGCGCTTGAGCAGGCTGCCGACAGTTTCCTTTGAAACCCCGGTTGGCACCAAATCCGGGGAAGAAGTTGGCGTCCTGGGGGATGTGCTTCGCGCAAAAACGGAAACCGATCGTTCGTACGCGTGGGAGGACGACTGGGAGGCAAACATCAAATTGCAAAAGGTTTTCAAGGAAATTTGCAACAAGAACCTGGTGGATCCCGAAAAATGGTTCTCCATTTACGTTTTGCACTCTGGCTTCGGATACAACTTGGGGCACATAGCCCGCGTTTTCGGGGTCAGCGGGCCGGCAATCCGGCAGATTAACACGCGGGTCGACCGTCACCTTCCGGAAGAACTCCGTCTGCAAAGCCAGGCAAAAAAGTACAATGTCAAGCGCAGGCAGCGCTAAACGCCGAAGGCGGTTTTTTAATGCCCGGCTCCGAAAAAATCCCTATGGACTTTTCGCCCCCTCGCGTGCCCGCGGTTCCGCTTTTTTCGCTCGCATTTTTCCTCCTTTTTTCCCCCATCGCATTCGCGGTTTCCCCCGAAGCGGGAAGTTCGTCTTCCTTTGACTTGAGTGCTGCCGGCTTGCCGGGGGTTTCGGTTGACGCGCAAACTTTGCAAAAGCTTGCAACCCTTGTCGGCTCCACGGGGTTAAGCGAAGAAACGCTTGCTGCCAGGACTTTGGTAATCAAGGGCGCGGGAGTCGACCTTTCGGAAAGCGTGTTGTTCGATCAGGCGGTGCAGCGCTATGGCTTGTCCGCAAAAGCGGAAAGGGCTTCCGACTCTGATGAATCATGGTCGAAGCTTGAATCCGGCAAC
>DAHXMR010000062.1 GCA_027371655.1 Microcaldota archaeon | reverse complement strand
CCCCCCTCAAAGTCCAGTTTTACCGCTGCGAAAGCAAGTTCGGCAAGCAGGTCCTTGCTTTTCTCGATCAATTCCTGGACGCCGTACTCGTCGGCGTAGCCAGTGTCCACCATTCCGAGTATTTTCAATTGGTAGTTGTGCGCCGCGGACTTCAGGAAGTCCTCTTTCACCGGCCCGGGCCCGCCGACGATTACCCCGCCGAAGTTTTTCTGGCCCAAAAACGCGTCCATGGCCTCGCCCACGCGCTTGTAGTAGACGTCTATTTCCTCCTCGCGGATTCTCCCGAAGCGGGCGGCGCTCTGGCCTCCCTTCTTGAACTTGGAGTGCGCGGTGCTGTGCAGCCTGCGGATTATCTTGACGCTTGTGCCCTGGAGCAGGGCTATCGTCGCGTCTTTTCCGTCCAGCACCACCAGGCCGTAGGTCCCGGTCTGCTCGAGCATTTCCTTCAAGGGCTCCAGCACGAACTTGCTTTCGCAGCGGTAAAACTGGACTTTGAGGGGGGTCGGGGGAATGACGCTGTAAAGCTCGATGTCTATGCGGCCTTCCGTTTCGGACACGTTCCCGCAGAAAATGGCTATGCCGTTGTCGGGGGGCTCGCGGAAAGTCTTCAAATACTGCAGGATTTTTTCAAGCGCCGCAAGCACGTTTTTCCTCGTTGTCGCGCTTTTGATGTTCGCGGCCTGTCCCGCCTCGTCGCGCAGCTTGCCCGCTATTTCCGCAATCGGGTATTTCGGGGTGACGTAAACGCTTATGAGCTCGGTGCCCCGGCCCTGGAATTTTTCAAGGCCGTCGATATGCTTCTTGAATTCGTAGTATGCCTTCGATTTTTCAGCCATTTTGCAATCTGCCTGTTTTCGTATTCTTTGGGGCGCAAATCAATATAATGTGCAAACCTTGCCCCCGCGCCGTTGCCGGGGGCCGGCGCGTCAGGCGGATTGGGCGGTGAGGTTTGCCTGGAACACCTGGCCCACGCAGGAATCGTGCATCTCCCCCGCCTGGTCGCAGAACGAGTAGTCTATCTTCCGTATCGCAATCTGCGTGTAGCAACCGTTTTTGCGGGCGACGTCGGTTATCTTGCTGCAAGGCACGGCGTCGGGAATGAGTATTGCCACGTTGCCGTTGCACTGGTCCTTGAGGGCGGTCTGGTTTATCTTGTCGCAAACTCCCGCGTCTTTGAGCTGCGATGCCACCGCGTAGTAGCAGCCTTCGGCGTAGCTGCCGGCGCGTTCGCACCAGGTGGAATTGCTTGAAAGCGCGGCGTAATTCGAGTAGCACTCCCCGGCCGGCAGGAGTGTTTGCTTGAGGCAGTTCGTGACGTTTTCAAGCTCGGGCTCGGTGAATTCCGCCTGGCTGCCCAACGGCTCGAAGGCGTAAAGCCATCCAGAATCCGAGCCCGAAAAAACCTTTCCGTCGGCAACCGAGGGGGCGGCGCGGATTTTTTTCCCGATGGTGTAATTCCACGAAGGCGCCCCCGTTTTTGCGAATTGCGCGAAAACGCTGCCTTCATCCGAACCGTAGAACAGCGTTCCGTTGGCGATTGCGGGCGGCGCCAGGGGCTTTTGCGGCAGCACCCTGCTCCA
>DAHXMR010000061.1 GCA_027371655.1 Microcaldota archaeon | reverse complement strand
TCATTGCGCATCGCCGGCTCGGTGGGCCGCGAGGAGGCGAGGAAGCGGGAAGTTTTTTCAAGCTCGGCAATAAGTTCCATGGACGTTTTCGCCTTGCTCGCGCTTGCCTGCGCGGACAAGGCGGCCACAGCCTCAAGCGCCACGTTTTCGGCGCCCTGCGCTTTCAGCGATTTTATGCGCGAAAACGCGCTTTCGACCCGTGAACAGAACTCCATTTCATTTTCCCTGCCGCGTTGGGCTGATTTGCCCCCAATGGAAAGCAATAAAGGGTTTTGCCGCCTTAACTCTTTAAGCAGTAAGGCGCATTTAAAAAGTTGCTAATTCCTTAATCTTGCGCGCCAAGGGAGCGGTTTGTTTTTTTCGTTCAGCAGTCGCGCAATTCAGGGAAGGGAAATCGTTGTTCACGGGGTTTTGTTGAAAATGGCGTTCGAGGAAATGTTCGGCAGCAACAAGCGCGAGCCCGCGGCCAGGCCGAGCTACGTCCCCCCCGAATCCGTTTCGGACGAGGACAGGGAAATTTCCGCGCTTTTGCAGGAAAGCCTTCCAAAGATAATGGTCATAGGCGCGGGGGGCTCCGGATGCAACACGCTTAACAGGATTCAGGAAATCGGCATCACCGGCGCGCGGCTTGTGGCAATGAACACGGACGCGCAGCATTTGCTTAAAATCAAGGCAGACAAGAAGCTCGTGCTTGGAAAAAAGAAAACCAAGGGGTTGGGCGCGGGCAGCAACCCGGAAATAGGCGAGGCCGCTGCGCAGGAGAGCTTCGAGGAAATCAAATCCCTCGTCGCGGGAAGCGACTTGGTGTTTGTGACCTGCGGAATGGGCGGGGGCACCGGCACTGGAAGCGCGCATTTGATTGCCAAGGCCGCAAAGGAAGCGGGTGCATTGTGCATCGGCGTTGTGACGACTCCTTTTTACTCGGAGGGCGCAAAGCGCAGGCAAAACGCATATGTTGGGATTGAGAAGCTCAAGCGCGAGGCGGACACTACCATCGCGATTCCGAACGACAGGCTGCTTGAAATAGTGCCCGACCTTCCGCTGAACGCGGCGTTCAAGGCCGCGGACTCTGTTCTTGCGAACGCGGTCAAGGGGATTACGGAGCTTGTGACGAAGCCGGGGCTTGTGAACCTCGACTTTGCGGACATCAGGACGATTCTTGAAAAGGCGGGAATGGCGATGATCGGCCTTGGCGAAGTGGAGGGCTCGGACAAGCCCGACCGCGTCACCGAGGCGGCGGAAAAGGCGCTGTCCTCGCCGTTTTTGGATTTGGACGTTGGCACGGCGAACAAGGCGCTCATCAACATCACCGGCGGAAACGACCTCACGTTGGGCGAGGCGGAGAGCGCGATAAACGCGATAAGCCAGCGCATCGCCAAGGACGCGCACATTATCTGGGGCGCGACCATCGACGACTCGCTGAAAAACCGCGGGGTCCGCGTTCTCGCGGTGCTAAGCGGCATAAGCGAGAAGGTGGAAAAGAAAAGCACAAGCGCGGGCGGCGCGGAAGCCGAGGCCCCCGAGGGCGACATAGATTTGGACTTCATCTAGAATTTCGTTTGTTTTATTCGATTAATCGGTTTTTGAAAAAAGGAACGGGTTTTGGGAAATGAACGTGAAAGCTGAAATCGAGGATTTTATCCGGCAGAGCGAGCGCGTGATTAACGTGACGCACATGCCCAAGCAAAGCGAGTTCGAGCTCATCGCGAAGAGCACGGCGCTTGGCATGGCGCTTATCGGCCTCATCGGGTTTGCCATCGCGGCGATTTCGCGCCTGCTTGGCTCGTAAGTATTTTTAAACGCTTTTTTCGAGGTGGATTTGGAAAATGTTCTTCGCTTACAGGGTGACAAGCGGCCAGGAAAGCATAGTCGCCGACTTGTTGTACGAAAAAATCAAGAAACTCAAGCTTCCCATCGACGCGCTGATGATGAGCACGCACTTGAAGGGCTACATTATCGCCGAGGCGCCGAATGAGGCGGAGGCCAAGCGCGTGATAATGAACGTGCCGCACGTCAAGGGCATGCTCAAGAGCACGATGAAAATCGAGGACATTTCCCAGATGCTGGAGAGCAAGCCGGTGGAAGTCGTGCTCAACAAGGGCGACTTGGTGGAAATCACAAGCGGCCCGTTCAAGGGCGAGCGCGCCAAGGTCGTGAGAATCGAGCAGGAAAAGGACAAGATCACCGTGGAACTCGTGGAAATCGCGGTGCCAATCCCCGTCACAATCAAGATAAACGCCATCAAGCTGATGCCGCGTTAATTGAAATGCAAAAAAATGTTTGAAAAAAAGGTGGTTTGTAGCAAATGGCAAAACTTACTATTCCGGCATTGGTCGAAGGCGGAAAGGCGAACGCCGGCCCGCCTTTGGGCCCCTCGCTTGCGCCCACGGGAATAAACATCGCGCAAGTAATCGCGGGCATAAACGAGAAGACCAGGGAATTCGTGGGAATGCAGGTGCCCGTGAAGGTGCACGTTGACAAGTCCGCGAAGACCTTTGAAATAGAGGTCGGCACTCCGCCCACTTCCGCGCTCTTGAAGAAGGAATGCGGAATTTCCGCGCCCGTCAAGGAAGAGGCCGGGGTGAAGGGGAAAAAGCCCATCGGCAACATAACGATCGCACAGGCCGTGAAAGTCGCCAAAATGAAGGACGGCTCCACTTCCGCGAAGACTTTGAAAGCCAAGGTCAAGCAAGTGGTCGGCACCTGCGTGTCATTGGGAGTCAACGTCGAAGGAAAGCCCGCCAAGGAAACGATGAAGGAAATCACGGCAGGAAAATACGACTCGCAACTCAAGGGATAAGGCTGGCAAAACAGTACGCCAGAGGTAATAATCTGCCTAGCATAGGCTCGCCAAAAACGATTAAAGGGATTGCAGATTTAGGTATACTGAACACAATGGAACAAAAAACAAGCATTGTTTTGGCGCTCCTTATATCCTTCATTTTCTTAGGCTGCGTTCAAACCCAAGAACCAACACAACTAACCCCGACGCCTCAAATAGTATATGTTACCGTAACCCCCGCGCCTACCCCCACTTCGAGTCCAGCCCCCACGGCTCCTGCAATTAGCGCTGAAGAAACGGTAAGGCTTTTTGTAATAGCACACTCTGCGAGTAACTTAGACGAAAACATAGCAGGATTGGAAAAAAGCAAAGATTATGTGACCGACGAACAGTCAAAAAACGTAGACGAACTACTCTCCGCTATCAAACGGATAAAAAAACTCTATCAAAATTTCATAACAAATTATATTTCCGATTGCCAAGCACTTTTAAAACAAAAAGACTGCGATGATGCAAAAACTAGCTTCGAAAAAGAAGTTGCTTTCGCTGCAAGTTCAAAAACCATCCAGATAGTTAACATTGGTAAACTGGGCCCGACATTAGAGCACGCGACTATTTTTGTTGAAAGCGAAGAGAAAGATCCCTACGCCCGAATCAGTTATCTAAATACTACTTACGCAATCGTACGGGTAGAAAACGAGTGGAAAGTTGCAGGAACTATAAACGAAACTGCGCCGAGCCTAACCACAGAACAATTGCGCAAAATATATGATGACTTCATAGACCTTCTGAACAAAACCTACACCGCAAGGCTAGCTGCGCTTAACAAACTCAAAAACGATCAGTGCAACTTTGTATATCGGCTGGACCTCACTCAGACGGAGCTGAAAAGCCAGTTGGACACATGCTATCGCGGAAGGTATATCTCATACGTACAAACTCAAAATAACGCGGCGGTATGCGAGGAAATTTACGACGAATATTACCGCGGACTATGTTATGGCGTAGTCGCTCTGAAAAACCTAAATGAAAACGAATGTAACAAAATGACTAACGTGCAGTATAATGCAACGGGCTTCAGGGACCCCCTATCTACTAGAGATATTTGCATAGGCACTTATGCATCTGGTCAACAGCGAGAAACTCGACAACCCACCTGCAATTTAATTGAAAACCAACAACTAAAGGCTAACTGCGAGAACGACTTGTATTTTACCGTTTAACGCCGTTTTCCAGTTTTGTTTTTTATCCGCCCAGCCGCAGGCATACCCTCCTTGCGTTGCCGCAGAGCGCTTTCTGCTTTGCCCGCCGCTCTTGCCGTCCCCCTGCGCGGAGTATAAATAGCCGAATCCGCGCAATCATTGATTATGGCAAAATCGGGCGTTGCGTCCAAGACCGGCCCCATTTTCAGGCAGCTTCACGAAGCCGGGCTTGTGACCAAGAACCGCTCGCAAAAGGCGATTAACGCCATCCGGCTCATCAAGCGCAGCGGCGCAAGCGCGGAGGAAATCGGGCAAATCGTCGGCGCGTTCAAGCGCGAGTTCGCCGAGGAGTCCGACGCTGTTGCGAAAAAGGCAAGCAGTGCCGCGGTTGCCGCGAAAAAGACGAACGTGGAAATCTCGCGGGACTCGACCGCCGCACGCCAAGGGCATTTGAATAAACTTGCAGGCCAAGGGCATGCCGCGCTGGGCTTGGGCGGATTGCTTGGAAAAAGGCGCGAAGGCGTCAGCACCTCGATGCTCAACCAGGGCGTGTCGGGCCTTTTCGGCGTTGTCGTTGACACGCGCAAAAGCAGCTTGCGCGGAACGTTCGGCCGCCTCAAGGCAATCAAGGAGGACAGCGCCCTCGACGCGGCAAACCACCTTTTGGAAAAAAAGTACATAAACCAAAACCGCTACGCCGACGTTTTGGAGGCGTTCCGCAGGCTGAAGGATGCGCACAAGGGCTTGCAGCCCCTGCCCCTTGCGCATGGGGCGATTGCCGCGTTCCAAAGCCTGAGGGGCGCGTTCGAAAAACAAAAGCAAACCGAAAAAACCGCGCTTGAGGCGCAGCCGGAATTCGACGAGCGCGGAAACCCGCATTTGAGCCAAGTGCAGTGGGCGTTCCTGCAATCGAAATCGGGCAGCCTGCCGTTTGTCAACGCGGAAGGCGTTTCAAAATATCACGCTCCCCTTGCAAGGGCCCTCAAGGCAGCGCGGGGCGAAAACCTGGCGAAACTCAGGTGGAACGTCAACGTCATCGCCGACGCAATCCACGCGAAGGCGTACAGCCGCTCGCAGGGCCGCCTGCACCAGGGCATGCGCGGAATCAAGCCCCCCGAAAAACGCGGCGAGGTCCCGGGGGAAACGCGCAAGGAAGTCGAACGCAGCTTCCATTACGACCCCGCATTGCAGGACACGATAATCACCGCGCTTGAAAGGAAGGCCGGAGGGCAAGAACTTAGCACACACGACCGCGCGGCCATTGAAACATTCGAACACTACCGCGAAAACCCCCTGTCCCCGTTCGCGGACAACCGCGTAATGCGGGGGCAGATGGGCCCGCAGCGTGCGACGTTCCACCAAATATGGAGCCGCCTCGATGGCGCGGAAAAGGGCGGAAAGAAAAAGATATAAACCCTTGTCGTCATTGTAATAGCTGCTTGTTTTCCCGTTCTTCACTGCCTTTGGCAGGAGGGAATTTTCAAGGCAAATCGTTGCCTTGGATTTTTAGGAAACCAAAACCTTGTCGCCCTTTGGGGGCAGGCCTGGTTTTGCGTTTTTTCGGGAAAATCATTGCGTCCGGTTTACGTTCAAAAGAGTTGTTT
>DAHXMR010000051.1 GCA_027371655.1 Microcaldota archaeon | reverse complement strand
TTAAGTTGTTCGTCTAGTTATTCAAAGCAAGCTTCTTTGCAACAAGCGAGGTCGAGAACAAATGGAGGAAATAGTAGCCGAAGCGCTCAAAACAGCCAAAAACAAGGGAAGCGCCAAAACCGCGGAAGGCGAATTCCAATTCCAGACCCCCCGCATCATAGTCGTGGGCACGGGAGGCGCGGGCTGCAACTCAATCAACCGCCTCGCGCGCGCGGGAATCCGCGGCGCGGAAATGATCGCAATCAACACCGACCGCCTTCACCTCACGATGATTGCGGAAAGCGTCAAGAAAGTCCTCATCGGCGCATCCCTCACCCGCGGCCTCGGAGCCGGAGGGTACCCCGAAGTCGGCCGCAAGTGCGCAGAGGCGTCCCGCGATTCGCTTGAAAAAATATTCGACGGCGCGGACCTCGTGTTCCTCACCGCAGGCATGGGAGGCGGCACCGGGACCGGAAGCGCCCCGATCATCGCCGACGTTGCCAAAAAATCGGGGGCAATCGTCATCTCGATAGTCACCTACCCCTTCGCCCTCGAGCGCGCGCGCCTCGAACGCGCGGACCAGGGCCTGGAAGACCTCAAGCAAAGCTCGGACACCATCATCGTCATCGATAACAACCGCCTCGTGCAAATCGTGCCCAACCTGCCGATTGACCAGGCGTTCGCGGTCGCCGACGAGATCATCGCACGCGCGGTGCGCGGAATCACCGAAACAATCACCACCCCCTCGCTTGTCAACCTCGACTTCGCGGACGTCCGCGCGGTCATGAGCAACGGCGGCGTCAGCATGATTGCCGTGGGCGAGGCAAAGGGCACCAACCGCGACAAGGAAGTCGTCAACAACACGCTCAACCACGCGCTTCTCGACGTGGACTACACCGGCGCAACCGGCGTGCTTCTGCACGTAACCGGCGGCCCGGACATGACACTCGGAGAATGCAACTCGATCGGCGAGGCCCTCACCGAGCGGGTGGACCCCCACGCCACCGTGATTTGGGGCGCGAGAATCGACCCGTCATTCGAGGGAAAAATCGAGGCGATCGCCATATTCACGGGAATCAAAAGCCCCTACGTATTGGGCAAGACCACCCGCGGCGGAGACTCCTCCAAGTCAAAGCACGCCTCGGGCCTCGACGAAATAGACTTCCTCTAAATTGATTTTTAGGGGGCAACGGGGCAATTTGCCCCAACCCGCTCCCCTTTTGTTTTTTATCCCGTGCAAGCGTAAGCCATAAGCGCGCCCCGGGCGGACAGCCTGCGGGCACAAAAGAGGCAACAGCGTAAAATGGAGCAGCAAGGCTTTTCGGCAGCGAAGCAAGCCATCGACTCGGCATTGTCGCAGGGCAAAACCCTCGTAGCAGTGGGCAACTGCACCGTCAAATACGAGGGCCGCGCGGCAAGCAAAATCAGCGAAGGCGACCGCATGCTCATAATCAAATCCGACGGCTCGTTTTTGGTGCACCAGTCCACCAAAATGGCGGCAATAAACTACCAAGGCCCCGGAAGCGCAATCACCTGCGAGGCAACCCCCTCGGAGCTTGTGGTCATCGCCTCGCGCACCAAGCCCGCAAAGGAGAAAATCGAAGTGCATTTCTCCTCCCTGCAAAGCGTGCAATCCTTCGAAATGCACGACGACAAGCAACTCCGCGTTTTCGGTTCGGAGAAACAGCTTTCCGGGCTTTTGATGTCCGACTTGCACCTCATCGAGCCCGGCCTTGTCCCGTTGAAGCAGGAAAGCGGGCTTGCAAAAGGCGTGATAGACATTTTGGCGGAAGACTCGCAAAAGCGCCTCGTTGTCATCGAGGTCAAGCGCCGTGTTGCGCAATTGGATGCGATTTCCCAGCTCTCACGCTACGTAAGCGAAGTGAGCCAAAGAAAGGGCAGGGTGGTGCGCGGAATCATCGTTGCCCCCTCGATAAGCCCCAGCGCCTTGAAGATGGCGGAAAAAGGGGGCTTGGAATACTTCAAGATTGATTACGAGATTGGCAACCCGTCGGCGAAGATTAAGGGCTTGCAGAAGAAGCAGAAGGTTTTGGGGGAGTATTGATTTTTCTATTTCCTTTCGCGGAGAAAGGAAATCAAGTCCAGGCGCATGCTTACGTTGGAGCCGGATTTGTCGGCCGAGTTCTTTGTGAAGCCGAGTTTGGAGTAGAACGCAAGCACCTTGTCCTTTGGATAGGCGTCCACCGTGACGAACCGGCAGCCGAT
>DAHXMR010000029.1 GCA_027371655.1 Microcaldota archaeon | reverse complement strand
AAGCGCGAATGGTAAAAATGGCGTCTACGCAGCATTTCGCAAAAGCCAAGTCCGGCGGCTTTTTAGGCGGCGCGGACAGGCGCTGGGTGTTCGTGATAGCCGCGCTTGCGGTATTGTACTCGCTTTCCATTTGGGATTACGTTGCCGTCGAGCACAAGACTATTGTGGACGCGACTTTCGAGACGCTTTGCACAAGCGTCTACGTTGATTGCGGCAGTTACGCCAGCGTTTCCACGCGCGTGCTGCGCGTTTTGCTTGGCGCAGTCGGCGCGGTGGTATTGATTTTTCTTGTGTCGACCTTGTTGGAAAACTTTTTGAAATCGGAGTTGGGGTGGAAGGGAATGCTCAAGCGCGTTGAAAAGATGAAAGGGCACTACGTCGTCGCCGGCTACGGCGCGTTCGGCAAGACGGTTGCCGACTCGCTTGCCGAGCACGGCGAAAGCGTGGTAGTGATAGAGCGGGACAAGGACATCGCCGAGCGCATGAAGGAAGAGGGCGTGCCCTGCGTGCTGGGAAGCGCGCTTGAAACCAAAACACTGGAGCTTGCGGGAATAACGCGCGCCAAGGCCGTAATCGCGGGGCTGCCCACGGACGCGGCCAACGTTTTCCTCGCCCTTTCCGCTCGCGAGCTTTCGCCGGGCATAAAGGTCGCCGCGCGCGCTTTTTCCGAAAGCGCGATAAACAAGCTGCACGCCTCAGGCGCGGAGGTCATCGTGATGCCCGACATAATCGGCGGTCTTGAAATCGCCAAGGAAGTGCTCAACCTCGACGAGTCCCACTTAAGCCGGCTTGTCAGCAGGAAGCGGGCGCTTGTGTCCGAGCGCAGGGGATAATCTTCCCCAATCTTTTTTTTTCAACATTCTTGCGCACAAAGCGCCCATTCTTTGGACCCAATCGCCAATCCCGCATGCTCCCTTTTGGCCCAAAACGCTTTCCGCGCCGCAGATTACGAATTTCGTAACAAAAGCGAGGCTTTAATATGTTTTTCGTAAACAATAGTATCAATTCGTAATTCGGGGAAGTTTTTCCCAAGGAGGCAAAAAAGTTTTTCAGCCGCCCGCCAGAACGCGGGCTGCCTTTTTCTTTGTTGCCGCTTTCGCGGATTATTTTTGGGCTTTGTTGGCGGGAGATGCTTATGGACGAGCTTGATGCGAGGATTGTGAACGCGCTTTCGCGCGATTCGAG
>DAHXMR010000025.1 GCA_027371655.1 Microcaldota archaeon | reverse complement strand
TTCGGGCCTCGCTCCTATTTTGGGGGGATGAATGGGGCTGCTGAGATTGGTTCCGCATCAATTCGGCACGGCACGAAAAAAATTTTCGCTTTTTTTCTTTTTGGGCCGCGCGACTTTTTCTTTTTCCTAAAAAGAAAAAGGTGCGCTTGAACTCAGATCACCAGCCCCCCAGGCTGGCAGGATGCCAGGTTACCCCACAGCCCCATTTCAAAAAAAAACATTTTTGGAAAGTTTGTTTTGCACTCGGGTGTTTTTTAAGGTGTTTTTTCCGTTTTTGTTTTTTCAAACCGCAGTTTAGCTGTCGGTAGTTTTGTTGCCCGCAAACCAGCTTTCAATGCTTGCGGGAAATTGGAAAAAAGAAAAAGTTTGGGCTTTGCGCCCCCCATCCTCCCCCTGCTTAGAAGCGGGAGTATGACTGGATTTCGTCCATCAAGGGCTCCTGCGAAAGGAGCATGCGGCGGCAGCAGTAGCGCGATATTCCAAGCTCGGACAACGCCTTGCCGGCGCCCTCGCCCTTGGCAAGCCTTGCCTGGAATTCCTCGTACTTCTCGCTCACTTGCGGGTTTCCGCACGTGAAGCACCTGACGGGAATAATCATTTTTGCTGCGCCTCGTTTTTTCCTTTTTTGGAAAAATTTACCTGTAGGACTTGGTGAACCTTGCGCGCGCCTTGGGGCCCTTGAATTTCTTGGGCTCGACACGCCTTGGGTCCTCAACCAGAAGGGAGCGGTCGTATGAAAGCATTTCGCCTTTCAAGTCGTCGCTTTTGGAGTATGAAACAAGCGCGCGGGCTATTGCCGTGCGCGCCGCCTGGGCCTGGCCCATCACGCCGCCGCCGCGGACGTTAACGTCGATGTCCAGCGTGTTGGATGCGTCGTAGAATTTCATCGGCTCGCTTATCACCTGGCGCACGAACGGAGAGTTCAATGCGTCGAGGGAAAGGCCGTTGACGGAGATTTTTCCGCTCCCGGGCCGGATTGACGCGCGGGCTATGGCTTCCTTGCGCTTTCCGCGGGTGACTACGAACTTCTGCTTCTTTGCGGCCCGCTTGGGCTTTTCAGCGTGAGCTTCTTTTGCAGTTGCCATTTTTGCGTGAACACCTTTTTTGGAAACGTGAAAAAACCTATTTGGCGGCGTGCGCCCATCCCAGGCCCACGCACATTTTTTCAAGCGAAATGCTCTTGTAGTTGAGGTTTGCCACCGTCTTCTTGAAAACTTCGGCCTTCTTTCCCTCCAATTCCTTGGGCACGCCTATGTACGCGCGCATGCGCTTGAGCGCGCTTGCGCCGCGGGACGAGTGCTTGGGAAGCATTCCCGAGACTATTTTCTTGAGGAGCGCGTCTGGCTTGCGCGGCCATTTCGCGCTTTTTTCCGGGTTCGCCATCATGCGCATTCCGCGGCGCGCGCGCTACATGTCCGCGATTTTCTGGGGGTTCCCGGAAATCACCG
>DAHXMR010000014.1 GCA_027371655.1 Microcaldota archaeon | reverse complement strand
CGTCGCGACCGCGCAGTTTCCCGCGTTTTTTTTCGCGTACTCCACGATTTCGTCGTCGGGCTTTCCCCCGCCGTCCTTTTCGATTGCGAGCCCCTGCTTTTTCAAAAGTTCAAGCCCCGATTTCGCGGCGATTTTCTCCCTCAGCGGAAGCGAATTCACCTCGTTTGCGCACGAGGAAAGCAGGCGCAATTTCCGAGGGCGCGATGGCCTACCTCAACCGCCAGTACTCCACCGTAGCAATCTTCGCGATTGTAATCGCCGCAATCATCTACTTTGCAATGGGGGGCCCCATGGCACTCGCGTTCCTCGTGGGCGCGGCGCTTTCGGCGGCATCCGGCTACATCGGCATGTGGATTTCCGTGCGCGCCAACGTGCGCACCGCACAGGCCGCCTCAAACGGGCTTGACGCCGCGCTTGCAACCGCATTCAAAGGCGGAAGCGTCACCGGCTTTGCCGTAGTGGGCCTGGGGCTCATCGGAGTAAGCGCGTTTTATCTTTACTTCAACGACGTGAAGGTACTCATCGGATTGGGCTTCGGCGCGTCGCTCATCTCGCTTTTCGCACGCGTTGGCGGAGGCATCTACACCAAGGCCGCCGACGTGGGCGCGGACCTTGTGGGCAAAGTCGAGAAGGGGATTCCCGAGGACGACCCGCGCAACCCCGCGGTCATCGCGGACAACGTCGGCGACAACGTCGGGGACTGCGCCGGAATGGGCGCGGACCTTTTCGAGTCATTCGTGGTCACAATCGTCGCGGCAATGCTTTTGGCGAACATCGCGGTGGCGGGAGCGTTGAAGGACACCGCCGTGCTCATGCCCCTTTTGGTGGGCGCAGCGGGCATCGTCGCCTCCGTGATAGGCATGTTTTTCGTGAGGCTCGGCAAGAGCCGGGACATAATGAACGCGCTTTCCAAGGGCGTGGTCGCCTCCTGCGCGGTCGCAATACTCTTGTTCTACGCGATAATGGCGTCGATGAACGCGCCTTTGGGCTGGTTTGTGGCCGCGGTTGTCGGCGTGCTCCTCACCCTCGTGGTGGGATACGTCACCGACTACTACACCGCGCGCGACAAGGCCCCCGTTATGGAAATCGCCAAGGCGTCCACAACCGGAGCGGGAACCAACCTGATTTCGGGCATGGCCGTCGGCTTGAAGAGCACTATTATTCCAGTGCTTGCCATAGTCGCCGCAATCCTTGTTTCTTATTACTTCGGCGGCAACGGCGTGTTCGGCGTGGCGATTGCCGCTGCGGCAATGCTTTCCATGACCGGCATAATCGTCGCGGTGGACTCCTACGGCCCCATCACCG
>DAHXMR010000077.1 GCA_027371655.1 Microcaldota archaeon | reverse complement strand
GCTTTGCCTTAGCAAGGATTCCAAATTGCGCGTCGAAGACTTCTGGAGAAGGTACACTGCGAAAACCCTGCGCGTTCTTCCCGTGTCCGTAAGCAATGCGGGCGTGCGCAAGGAGCATGCGCTGCCATCGTTCTAATTCTTTAAAAACACGGGGCGGGTAACTTTTCCATGGCAACCGCCCGCAAGGCAAGCGTGCTTACCGAAAAGCGCAAGGCAGACCACGTATCCATAGCCTTGACGCGGCAGGTGGAGGCAAGGCACAGGACAAGCGGGCTGGAAAGCGTGGAATTCGTGCACCAGGCGCTTCCCGAACTCGACTTTTCTTCAATAGACACCAGCGTTTCTTTTCTTGGAAAAAAGCTTGCCGCGCCGCTTATGATCACCGCCGCAACCGGCGGCTTCGAGCGTGCGGGCGCGATAAACAAGGCGCTTGCCTCCGCGTGCGAGGAAGCGGGAATCGCCTTCGGCTTGGGCAGCCAGCGGGCGATGATAGAGAACCACAAGCTTTTAGACAGCTACAGGGTGCGCAGCGTTGCGCCCACGGTTTTCCTGTGCGGAAACATCGGCGCCGCGCAGCTCAAGCACTACCCCTGCAAGCTCGTCGCGCACGCCGTGAATGAAATCGGCGCAGACGCGCTTTGCGTGCATTTGAACGCGCTTCAAGAAGTCGTGCAGCCGGAGGGCGACAAGAATTGGGAGGACGTCCTGCGCGCGATTGAAACCGCCTGCGACGAAGTCGGCGTCCCCGTGATTGCGAAGGAAACTGGCGCGGGAATCAGCGCGGATGCCGCACGCGAGCTTGCCAACGCGGGAGTCGCCGCCATAGACGTAAGCGGCGTCGGGGGCACGTCGTGGAGCGGCGTTGAAAGCTACCGCGGCGCGGCGGAAATAGGAAGCACTTTTTGGGACTGGGGCGTCAATACCGCCGATTCATTAAAGGAATGCGCCCGGGCGACGAGGCTGCCACTGATTGCCTCCGGCGGCGTGAGAAGCGGATTGGACGTCGCGCGCGCAATAAGATTGGGCGCCACCCTCGGCGGAGGCGCGCTGCCGTTTGTCAAGGCGCACGCGAAGGACGCGAAGGCCGGCGCCAAAAAGGAGGTTTCGCGCTGGCTGCAGGAACTCAAAATCGCGATGTTCCTGACGCGCAGCAGCAACCTCAAGGAGCTTGCGCGGGCAAGGATTGCGGAAAGCCCGCTTTAGGTTCCCGCACGGGGCCCGCTCCCTTCTTGTTTTTATTTCACGCCTGTTCAAACCACTAGTCGTACGCTTTGGTTGTTTTGCAAAGAAGTGCTTTTGAAATGGAAAACGTGAGGGCCGTTGCGCGCAAGTTCGCGCTGAAAAACGCGCTGGATTTCGGCCACGCGGAGATAAGGGCCGTTGCCGGGAAAGTCATCGCCGAGGCGCCGGAGGCGAAGGCCGACATGAAGGCGGCAATGGGCGTGGTTGCCGAAGTCGTGGCGCAGGTGAACGAGCTTTCCAAGGAACAGGTCGCGTCCGAAGCCTCCAAATTCGAGTTCCAGGCCCCGAAAACCGAGGCAAAAAAAATCCTGCCCGAGCTGGAGGGCGCAATCGCGGGCAAGGTGGTCATGCGCATGGCACCCAACCCCAACGGCCCCATGCACATAGGCCACACGCGCATGGCAATCCTCAACGACGAGTACGTGAAAAAATACGGCGGCACACTCATCCTGCGCTTCGACGACACGGACCCCAAAAACGAGGCCAAAATCCCGATGAAGGAGGCCTACGGCTGGGACAAGGAGGACCTGGCGTGGCTGGGCGTGGAATTCCAGAAGTTTTTCACGGCGTCCTCCCGGCTGCAGGTTTACTACGAATACTTCGAAAAACTGCTCTTGCAGGGCGGCGCGTACATTTGCACCTGCGAGCCGGAGGAGTGGAAAAAACTCGTGCGCTTCCAAAGGAAGCCCTGCCCCTGCCGCTCTCTTTCCCCGCAGGAAAACCTTGAAAGATGGAAACTCATGCTTTCGTGGGACTACAAGCAGGGCACCGCGGTCGCCCGCGTCAAAACCGACTTGAATTTGCCCAACCCCGCGGTGGTGGACTGGCCCGCGTTCCGCATCATAGACCAGCCCCAGCACCCGCTGCTTCCCCGCGAGGTGCGCCTGTGGCCATTGCTCGACTTCGCGGGCGCAATCGACGACCACGACTACGAGGTCACGAACATTTTGCGCGGGAAAGATTTGTCAGACTCAGAGAACCGCCAGCGCGAATTGTACAAGCACTTCGGGTGGACGTACCCGCACGTAACGGTGTACGGCAAATTCCTCGCCGAAGACTTCGTGATTTCAAAAAGCAAAATCAGCCAGGGCATTCAAAGCGGCGCCTACTCGGGTTGGGACGACCCGCAGTTGCCCACGCTTCGCGCGTTCAAGAAGCGCGGCATCCTTCCCGAGGCAATACGCAAGTTCATCCTCGACTTGGGCGTGAGCAAGCACGAGGTCAACGCCGATTTGGACATCCTTTACTCGGAAAACCGCCGGATGATCGACGAAAAGGCGCGGCGGTTCTTCTTCGTGGAAAAGCCCGTCGCGTTCAAAATCAAGAGCGCCACCGCGTTTTCCGTCGAAATCAAGAACCATCCGGCAAACGTGCTTCTGGGCACGCGCGCTTACTCCCTGAACGAGGGCGAAAACCTCCTTGAAATAAGCGAAAAGGACGCGAAGGAACTTGTCGAAGGCGAGGCAATCCGCCTCAAAGAATTGTGCGTGGCGAAGATAATCCGCGTGCAGGAAAACATGGTTGAAGCGGAGAAAATAGAGGACGCAAGCCAGCGCGTGAAAATAATCCAATGGATACTCAAGGACAAAAGCGCGCCAGCGCGCGTTTGGATGGACACCGGCGGCGCACGGGAGGGAAAATGCGAGGAATACTGCAAAACGCTCGAACCCGGCACCATCGTGCAATTCGAGAGGATGTTCTTCTGCCGCCTCGACTCCATTGATTCCGAAGGCAAACTAGTGTTCTACTACACGCACAATTGAGGGGCAGAAAAACATGCCCAACTCCGCCCGCCAAAAACCCAAGCCGTCCCAAGGCGCACTCGTGCGTGCAAGCACGCGCCTTTTCCGCGAATGCTTCCGCCTCAAAAAAGGCGAACGCGTCGCAATCGTTGTCGACGGCAAAAGCAGGATTGCAGGCGCGCTTGAAATTGCGGCGCTCAAACTGGGCGCAAAAATTGCGGGAACCGTGAAACTTTCCCCATCACGCGCGCATTCCTCGCCAATTCCCTCCGCATCGAAGATTTTCGCACGCGCGGACATCGTGGCCGCGCCCACAGCCAAGAGCATTTCGCACTCCCCGCAAACGCGCGAGGCGCGCAAGAGGGGCACGCGCTTTGCAACGATGCCCTCGATTACCGAAGAGTTGTTCGTGAAGGCGATGGATGCGGACTTCGCAACGATAAGGAAAAACTGCGCAAGGCTCAAGAAAATTTTGGACAAGGCAACTATTGTGCGCGTGGTTTCGCCAAACGGCACGGACATGACCTTGGACGTTTCGGAACGAAAATTCGAGTCCGATGACGGCGTGCTGTGGAAAAGGGGCAAACTTTGCAACGTTCCCTTCGGCGAGGTTTGCACCGCGCCAACAAACGCAAATGGCACAATCGTGCCGAACTCCATGCGGCATTCCGCCAAAATTGGGGGAAAAATTTTCGTGCAAAACGGCAGGATTGTTGGTGCGATTGGGGGGGCGAAAAGTTTCGTAACCCATCTGGACAAATTCGGAAAATGCGCAAGGGTTGTGGGCGAATTGGGCGTGGGCACGAATCCCGCGTTCAAGAAATCCGTTGGGCTGATTTTGCAGGACGAAAAAATCGCGGGAAGCAGCCACGTCGCATTCGGCGCGTCTTGCTGTTATCGCACCAACTCGTGCGGGGTGCACGAGGACGTCGTGGTGGAAAACGTGCGCCTATGGTGCGACGGAAAGGAAATTAAGCAATAAAACGCACTCTGATTCTTCATGGAACAAAAAAGCTCAAAGCCCCGCGTAATTGTCAAGATTGGCACCGACTTGGTGGCCAAAAACGGCGCGCTCGACCACGGATACATAGGCAAGGTTGCCAAGGCGGTCGCGGACCTTTCCAAGACGCACGAAGTGGTCTTGTGGTCCTCCGGCGCAGTTGCCGCGGGCCGCGAAAAACTGGGAGTTGGAAAAAACGACGGCTCGCTTGCCTCGAAAAGAATGCTCGCATCCGTGGGGCAACCGGAATTGGTCAAGGCTTATTCCGCAGCGCTTGGAAAATACGGCTTGGCGCCGGCGCAGTTCCTCATCACGGGGCGCGGGGCGAAAAGCCGGGAACCAAAAAAATTGATGCGCGAAACCGTTGACGTTGCATTCAAGCGCGGCGGGATTGTGCCGATTGGCAACGTGAACGACCCCCTCACCAACGAAGAATTCCGGCGCCTTGAATTTGGCGCGGCGTACTACGCTGCCAAAAACGCGCTGAAAACAAGGGGCAGCATCGCGCAGAAAACTAAAACTTTTTCGTCAACTATAAGGGTTTTTCCGGACAACGACCGCGCGGTGAGCAAGGTGGCAAAACAAATCGGCGCAAGCGACGTCATAATCCTAAGCAACGTGGAGGGGCTTTACGACAGGCCGCCCGAAGAAGGCGGAAAACTCATTTCCTTTGTTCCCCACTCGCGCTTCGGCGTAAAAGGATACCGCCTGCAACTCGGCGGCGCAAAAGCCGGGGGAAGCGGGGGAATGCTGGAAAAATACCTCGCGGCAAAAAGGCTCGCAAACCAAGGGATTTCCGTGACGATTGCAAACGGCAACGACCCGCAAATAATACGCGGCATCATGCGCGGGGACAAACACGGGACGTACTTTGCGCCAAAGCCCGCCAAACCCAACGCCACAAGGCGCCGCTGAATTTCACCCTCCAAAGGCCCACGGCAAGCTGCGGGCTTGTTTGCATTTCAGGCAAAAGCCCAAACGCATCTGCGGTGCGCCACGAACATCGCCAGAAGGCGAATGGTTTTTGCGCACCGTGGGCCTTTGCAAAAACTTATTTAAACCGATTGCAGCATAATGATACTTCCTAGTTCTCGTGCGAATCCGCACGGGCTTGGTGATTGAGCTTTTCCTTTCGGAAAGCTCTTGAAAGCATTAAGTCAAATCAAGCGGCGAACACGACCGTGTTTGCGTGTTTTGTTTTTGAAGACCCAATGACTTTCTTTGTGAAAGAGGTGTTTTGTTATGGCAAAGGCATACGTGAAATTTTCGACTCCCCAAGACTTGCAGTCCAAGGCGCTTGAGGCGATAGAGGCGGCAAAGGCCGTCGGCGGCTTGCGCAAGGGCACCAACGAGGCCACCAAGGCCATCGAGCGCGGCGAGGCAAAGCTCGTCGTCATCGCCGAGGACGTTGACCCCGAGGAAATCGTCATGCACATGCCGATGATCTGCGGCGAAAAGCGCGTCCCCTACTTGTACGTTTCTGAAAAAACGTCCCTTGGAAAGGCGGCAGGAATCGGAGTCGGAACCGCGGCAGTCGCAATAACGAAGCCCGGCAGCGCAGAGTCCGCGGTCAAGGAAATCGCGCAGAAGCTCTCGGAAATCGCACCCGGCGCGGCACCCGCAGCACAAGCGGCCGCGAAGCCAGCTGCAAAACCCGCAAAGGCGGCTGCACCCAAGGCTGCCGAGAAGAAATAAATTTTCACTCCCAAAACGCGCGGCCTTTGCATTTTTTCCGCCGCGCATCTAAAAAAATTCCAAAAATTCGATTAAAAAAAGATGATTCTTTATGGCCGGAAAACAGAAAATAGTCTCAAAAAAAGCTAAGGAAGCCGAGGAAAAGGCGAACGAGAACAAGGCAAAGGAGGCCTCGGCGGCACCCTCGCGCTTCGAGGCCGTCCCCGCACAGGTGATGGAACTCATCGGCAAGACCGGCGTGTTCGGCGAAGTGAACCAGGTCATGTGCAAGGTCCAAGGGGGCCGCGACCAGGGCCGCGTCATCCGCCGCAACGTCAAGGGCCCCGTGCGCGTGGGCGACATTTTGATGCTTCTTGAAACAGAGCGCGAAGCCAAGCCCCTCAAGAAAAAGAAAGCCGAGGAAAAGCCCAGGATAGGCGGCGGGCAAAGGCGCTATTAAAAAGGTTGATTCGAAATGCCCACATGCTCATTCTGCGGAAAACCATACGGCGACGGGACCGGCTTCACGCTTTTCAAGCGCGACGGAACCGCACTGCGCTATTGCTCGCGCAAATGCGAGCGCAACTTCAAACTCAAGCGCAACCCCGCCAAGCTGAAGTGGACCGCAAAATACGTCAAGGGAACCACGCGCAAGTAAAACGCCAGTTGGATTTTTCCTTTTCGGTTTTTCACTGCCCGCCCAGCGCGAGCATCACCTGCCTTTGCACGCAAGCCGTCCCGCCAAGCCTTAAAAGCGGGAACTGGCACAAATGTTTCGTGGAAAAAAGGCAACTTCCCAAAGCGATTCTTCTGCTTGTGCCAGCCCTGCTTTTCGCGGGCTGCATACAGGGCGTGGACTTCCAAAACGGCACGATTTCGGTCCAAGTGCCCGACAACCTGCAAGTCCCGGCAATTCCCGCCCTGCCAAACGCAACCGCCGAGGGCGCAAATGCTTCTAACCAGACGCAGAACGCGAGCGTGCAGGCAATCCGATTGCCGGATTCCATCAACGTTTGCATTTACGGCGATAAAAGCGCCAAAGGCAGCGACTACGAGGCCGTGTTGGCTGACAACTTGACGCTTGTCGACTACAACAAGAGCATTGCCCTGGTTCCAAAGTGGCTTGGCGGCCAGTCAAGCGCGTTGGAATTCGCGGATTGCAGCGTAATCATCGCAAAGGACGACGGCGTGGGCAAAAGCTGCGGCCGCGTGGCACGCGATGCGATAAAGTTACAGGTGCAAACCAGGCGCACGGGATTCATTCTCACGCAGAGCGCGTGCTCGCTTGACGAAAGCGACCCCGCTGTGCAGGGTTGGGACTTCCGCTGGAAAGGATTTTTGCCGCTTAAAATGGACTGCCCGCACAACGACCCGTGCACGCTTGGCACTGACACCGTGGAAAACGCCAAATTCGTTGTGGACGACCCGTACGACCCGGCAATCGGGGACGCGAAGAATTTCAACGTGACAAACCTCACAATCACCATCACCAACCAGGACGAGAACGGGAAAATCGCGGCATACGTCCGCACCGACCCCACCAAGACCACGGAAGTGGCTTATGCCGCGCTTGTGAGAACGAGCGCGATGCTTCCCACCGAGGGCTACCTCTACTACTTCGCCTACGACCCGTTGAGAACAAAGAGCATTTTGAGGCGCGTGGTGGAACTGGAAGCGGTAAGAAGCCTGATTGTTTCCGCTTAACAAAAAAAGCTAACTCT
>DAHXMR010000253.1 GCA_027371655.1 Microcaldota archaeon | reverse complement strand
AAAAATTCTAACGGCGCGCGGGCTTAAAAAAAGAATTTTTGCGCTTTCAGCGCTCTTCCTGCATTGAAAGAAAATTCGACTCCTGCCGTTCCTCGTTGGATTAATAAATCAAAAGAGGGAATAAAACGGTTATGGAAACGGTAATCAAGGCGAACACCAACAACCCCACGGGCTCCTGGCGCAACCAGCGGCCGGTCGTGGACCAGTCGCGGTGCACCAAGTGCCAGCTTTGCCAGACGTACTGCCCGGACTCCGCGATTTATGTTCTGGAAAAAGGCGCCACTGTGGACTACGAATTCTGCAAAGGGTGTGGCATCTGCTCAAAAGAATGCCCCGTAAAGTGCATTTCAATGCAGGAAGAGCGCTGAAAGCGCAAAAATTCTTTTTTTAAGCCCGCGCGCCGTTAGAATTTTTGGTCGCACATGCATTTGCCCAAAGCCCGCGCGGGAGCAATCCTTGCGCTTGCCCTGATGTTTTCGGCGTTCGCGCACGCGTCGGCTTTCGTTTTTTCGGACAACGAGTCTTCGGGGAAGATTTCCGCGGAAAACGACGTTGTCAAAGTGGTGTGGCACTACAAAATTTTGCCAAGCGAGTTCAACAACCGCGGCGGCGGAAATATTTACGAATTGTATTACAAGCCGCTTGACCCGCAAGAAAACCGCAGCCTTGTACTGCCAATAGATTATGGCACCGGCGGCACAGGGCCGCCGATGTTCGGAATAGGGGGCTTGGGCTCTACTTACATTTATAGTGACGTAGGCAAGCCGGCAACTGGGGATAACGGCGCTTTCGCGTCTTTGGTCAACGGAAGCAAGAATTATTCGGTGGACGCGGACGGGAGCGCTTTGTTTGAGGCGAGTTTCGTTGTGACAAGCAACCAAGCGCCTTACCCGCAGAATTACCAAGTTGACAAGCATTGGCGTGTGAAACCCGACGGCACGATTCTATTGAACATTTCGATGACGCTTTTGAGGGATTTCAACGCAAGCGAGCCGTACTACGGATTCGCGTTCAGCCAGTATTATGGCTGGGACCGCGCGGAAATCTTGAAGCATACAATGCTGTGGCCGTGCTCGTTCTGCGA
>DAHXMR010000071.1 GCA_027371655.1 Microcaldota archaeon | reverse complement strand
CAATGGGAATCGAAGGCGACCACTTCGTGCTGGTCTACAAGTGCGAAGACGCAGCGGTTGCCAAAAAGCTGGAAGAGCGCCTCAAAGAAGTCCCTTCCGCAAAGCCGGCGCCGGAAAAGGAAAAAGCCGCAATCGTCGCGAAGCTCGAAGAAGAGCAGAACGCCGCGGCAAGCGGATTCGGAAGCATATTCGGCTGAAAATCTTTTTTTCCTATTTTTCTTCCAAGTGCCTGCCAAGCGCCTTGAGGATCAGCTCTTTTTGCTTCACTCCTGCGGGCAGGTGCATTGCGATGTCGCGGATTTTCTGCGCCCACGCGGTGCCCTGCGGCGAGCCGATTAGCTGCACTTCGCCGTGCTTGGGATGATGCGGCACTATCAACTGGTAGCCCCGGGTTTCGGGCAATGGCTTGCCGCCCAGCTGTTTTTTGCCGCGCACTGAAAAGTCGAAATAAGTGTGTGTCTCCCCGACTGACGCGGTGAGGCGTTCCACAGCGCCGAACGCATCTTTCTTGCGCAAGACAAGCGGGTGCTGCAAATTGAGCTTGAAAACGTCTTCAACTCCCTTCCGCTTGCTCCAAAGCGGCTTGGCTACGGTCGTTGGCATATTTGTCACTCTCCCTGCAAGTCCAAAATCGCCTGCGCCAGGTCGCCTCCGGCATTGTCGAGGGCGGCCTGCGCCTTTTCCTTGCTTGCGCCGGTTTCGCGCACGATTATATCAACATCACCCTCGGGGGAAGCGCTCGCAGCGCTTGGCGCGCCGCCTGCGCCCATGGCCTGTTCGGAAACGGTTCCGGATATTTGGAAGCTTTGCGAGCCCTGCATTTCAACCATTACCACCGACGCGGGGGAGACGACGATTTGCGAGCCGTCCTCCTTTTCGATTACCACGCGCTTCGCGGGCACGTCCACGTTCTTGATGCCCATCTGGTTCATGAGCTTCTGCATCTGCCTTGGATTCATTCCGCCGAACACGACAAATCAACCTCGTTTCAAATTCAAATGAGAAATGGAATCAAAGCGATTTAAACGTTGGCAAGGCTGTTGCCATGCGGCCGGTTTCCCCTACCGCCGGCAGGCGCGGTGAGCAAAAGCACTTTTAAGCCCCCGGCGCCTTACTGTGGGTTGCAATGGAATGGTACGCGTATTCGTTCATCGCGATGCTGCTCATCGCCTCGTCCAACATTTTGCTTAAAATTTCCTCGGACCGGGGCCTGGACCTGGCAAACCTTCAAACCGCGTTTGCCCCAAGCGTGCTTGTGGTGCTTGTCCCGGCAATGCTTTTGGCGATTGCGGGAAGCGTTGCCATGATGTTCGCGTTCAAGGCGCCCGGGGGGAAAACCGGCGAGGTCATCGCGATCGTGAGCCTGAGCGTCGTCTTGGTGACCGCCTTTTCGGTGCTTGCCCTCGGCGAGCAGTATTCCGCGAAACAATTGGCGGGAATCGCGCTGGCGCTGGGCGCCATTGGATTGCTTGTTTTCTGAAAAGCCGAAAGGGAAATCCGGAAAATTAGTTGCTTTTTCCGCGGTCCATCG
>DAHXMR010000208.1 GCA_027371655.1 Microcaldota archaeon | reverse complement strand
ACCACGTCGTATTTTTTCAAAAGCTCAAGGTAGCTTGAAATCCAGTTCTGCATGGGAATGCAGTCCGAGTCGAGGTTCAGTATGACGTCGCGGTCCGCAAGCTCGCGCACTGCGCGGTCGCGCGCCTCGCCTATGGTGCCGGGAAATCGCACCACCTTGACGCGCTCGTCCTTGAACGCCTCGTATTTGCCGTAGTCCATAGGGTGCGGCGAGCTGTCCGCAACGATGATTTTCACGTCGCATTCGGGCACCGCGTCCGCCTGCCGCAGGAGCACGGCAAGGCAGTTGGCAACGTTGGGGTCGTCGTATAACGGGATTGCTATGCCTATTCTTGGCCCGCAGGGCGGGGCGTTTTTTTCAGGCATAAGCGTTTTTTGCACCCAAAAAAATTTGCTTTTTTCACGCGGCCAGGTATCGGCTGAGGAACAGGAGGACCGCTGCGGAGGCGGCAAGGGAAAGCAGGAATATGAGGGGCGCGAGGATTTTGACCACTGAAACGATGGCATTCACCGTTGACAGCAATTCCGACGAGCGTTTTTCGCCCAGCATGCGGAGGCGGATTCTCGTTGCCTGCATGGATGCGGAAACGGGCTCCAAATTTTCGCTTGCCTCGGCGATGGCCTCGCGGATGAACGGGAGCAGGTCGTGGGGCTTGACGTGCGTGCCAAGGGGGTTGTGCACGCCGTTTATGCTGTTCACCGAATGCGTGTCAGTGGTCATCACGTCGACGAAGTCGAAGCCGTATTCCTCAAGGGCCTCCGAAACGTGGCTGCGGAAAGTGGGCAGCGCGTTGTTGGCGTCCACAAGGATGATGCAGGATTTTTTGGCGCCGACTTTGAACACTGCGACCTTCATTCCCGCCTTGCCTATCCCCTGGTCGAGGGAAAACTTTGGGAGCTTTTTTTCGGACACGCCCATCCAAAGCGCGCCTTTTTTCGATTGCGAAAGCGCGTCCAGCGCGTCGTAGTACTCGTAGAACTCGCGGCTTCCGGTTTCAATCAGCCGGCCCACGGTCTTCGAGTTGTGCATGTCCACCAGGACCGCGTTCTTGAACCCCTTGCTCTGCGCCTTTGCGGCAAGCGCAAGGCCCAGTGACGGCTCTATGTCCTCGGTGCTCAACGGGTGCCTGCTGAGGGCGAGGAACGCAGCATCTTTGTTGCCCATGGACAGTCCGAAAACTGTTGCCGAGCCGTGCGTCGCCTTCAGGAAGCTGCCCTGGCTTTTGAAATCGGAGTCCGGCGCGCTTTCCACCAGGCGCTCGAACTCGTGTTCCACGTGCAGGTGGCTTGATGAAAAAACGGGGTTGAAGTCGTGGTTGGCGGTGGCGTGGAACACGAATGCGGTGGCCTTGAAGTGCATTCCGAGGTCGCGGCCCAAAAGGTAGGGGAACTCGCTTCCGCCGAGGTTGCCGAACGGGCCGTAGTGCACGCAGGGGACCACGAAGAGCGCTTTCACGCGGTTTTTCGCCTTGAAGACCACCGCGGTAAGGCTGGTTTCAACGTCGGTGCCCACTTCGGAAAGCACTTCTTCCAGTCCCTTTCCGCCTTTTATCCACTGCGCGAAAAAGAAAGTTGCCGCCTGCACGGTGGAAATGCCGAAGTTGCGCTTGGCCGGCGCGTTTATGATGACGAAAATGGACCAAAGCGAAATCAGCAGGATGCCGGCGGCGACCACGAACTTGATGCCAAGCAAAAGCGAAAAGCCAGCCATCGATTCAAGCGGGGAATAGGCGTATTTGGCGATTACGAAAAACGAAAGGATCAGCATGGGGTGGAAAAGGGAGACCACGAACGCCTTCACGGGGTTGTAGTCGAGGGGAACGAGGAGGGCGACGAACCAGATTATGAGCACAAGCGCGCTTGCGATGATGACGAGGTAATCGTTGGAGAAGAACGAGGTGCTGCCGAAAAACGCGGTTTTCTCGATGAATATTGCCAGCGAAAAAAGCAGGGAATACAAGACCGTGGAAAGCAGGGAGATGAACAGGAAATACTTCAAGGTCTGCTTGAACGCCTGCCTGGAGAGCAGCGATGTTGCCAAAAGCGCGGCGACGAGCGCGGGCAGGCCGAAGAAAATCACGCCGTTTGAGCCGCCGAAAAAGAACGCGTCGGAAAGCGAGAACCACCTTCCCAGGTTTTCAAGGACGTGCTTTGCGATGCCCGCAAAAAAGGACCAGACGATGAGGTAGAGCAGAAGGCGCTTGTAGCTTGGGACCTTGAAAATGAAGGTGGTGAGGCTTACTGCCTTCGCGTCGAGGTCGTCCATTGAAAATCAGATTTCAATTAGCGCGCAACGGCTAAAAAAGCCTTTTATCGGCTTTAGGCCTGCCTTGTGCGCGAGGGGCTGGTTTTTCCGGCGGGAGCGTCCGCCTGCCTTGCGCGGGATGCGGCGGAATGCGCGCGCTTGAGGCCCCGCTTGAGCAGGAAGGCGTTCTGCATGAACTCGTCGAAGACTTCTTCGAATGGGACGTTGCGGTTGGAGGCGATTTTCATCAACTCGATTGTCAGAAAGCGTATTTCCGAGTTGACCGATGCGAGCTCTTCCACGTCCATGAAATAGGAATAATACGCGAACACTTAAAACCCTGCCGCAAACGTTTTCTTTGCAAGGTAATGGCCCACAACCTTGCGGCAGTAATGCACGAAAGGTTTGAACTGGGGCCAACTCCCGACTTTAAATAGGCGCATTAACTTCTGTGATAAAGGAAAATCGGTGGCAAACAAGTGGATAACCTGTATTTTCGCGGAGTTGGAATCGGATTAGTAATTGCTTGGGTAACAAGCGGTTTGGCTTACCTAAAACTAAACGGAAGCCAATCCGCAGTAGTATTAGGGCACCAAACTAACGTCCAACTCGACTTAATTCTACTCGAATTGGTTTTGAGTGCGATATTCCTTTTGGGTTCATACCTCGTATAGATTATTTCCGCTATCAACGCCCGGTCAAAATCGCACGTCCATAGCAAAGCTGCAACCGTTCGAATGCAAAAAGCCGCCCGCACAACAGGAATATTAGCAACTTGCGCAACAAAAATAATGGACAAAAATGAAAACCTGCCCATCGTGCGGCCGAACGGAATCGCCGCAGCTCAAATTCATCCAGTCTTTCTGCGAGCAGTGCCACTTCCAGCACCACAAATTGTACGACGCGCCGCCCCTTTTGGATGTCGAGCAGTGCCAGAAGTGCCGCAAGGCGCGGCTTTCCGGCGAGTGGAAAGCCTTCTCAAACGACGAACTCAAGAAATGGCTCGTGGGAAAAATCAAGACGCCCTTCAAGATAAAATCCAGCGGACTGCGCCTGCAGGAAACCCTTTCCGAGGAGGGAAAGCGCAACTACGACGCGTACCTCGACGTGGAATTCGAGGCCGAGGGCATAACCGTCAAGCGCATAATCCCAATCCGCATCCGCATTTCGCAAACCCAATGCCGCGAGTGCTCCCTGCGCTCCGGGGGATACTTCGAGGCGATAATACAATTGAGGGGGGACCGGGAAAAAATCGAAAAGCTCGCAAACCGCATCGCGCGCCGCGTGGAGCGCGAGAAGGGCTTCGTTTCAAAGACCGAGGAGAAGAAGGAGGGCTTGATTTTTCCCACGAGCCATTTCTTGAGTTCGTCGTTTGAGAAGGCTTTCCACTCGCCGGAAAGCCGCGCCTTGCGGCACTTCTGGCACTGCTCGACATCCAAAAGGGGCG
>DAHXMR010000187.1 GCA_027371655.1 Microcaldota archaeon | reverse complement strand
CCAAAGCGACGATTTTCGCGTCAAGCGCAGCAAGCGAATCGTTTTCGTAATAAGTGGGAACCGTCTGCGGCAATCCCTCCAGCCTTATCCCGCCCACTTCCTTTGGCGCCTCTTTTTTCTCCTCCATCACGTGCCTGTCGGTCGCCCTGCGGTAGAACTCCGAAGGGATTTCGATCCTCATTCCTGCGCCTTCGGCGGCTTTCTCAAGCAGTTCGGGGGTGATGCCGTTGCTTTCGTAAAGCGTGACAAGCTCGTCCACCGAAGGCGGCTTGCCCTTTTTCACAAGCTCGCCGGCAATGCGGTTGGTTTTCACCTTGCTCTCCGCGAACTTTTTCTTTTCCACTTCGATTATTTCGCGCATGTCCTCGAAGTTCTCGGACAGTTCGGGGAAAAGCTCTTTCAAGTCTTCGGCGTGCATGCGCATCACGTCGAGCAAATCGAAGCCGGCATCGTACTCGTCCATGAACGACAGCGCGCGGCGAAGCACCACGCGCAAATTGTAGCCGCCCGCGGTGTTTGAGGGAAGCGCGCCGTCGGAAAGCGCGAAAAGCAGCGTGCGCGAGTGGTCGGCAACAGCGTAAATGCCCTGCATGGGCAGGATGCTCTTGTGCAATTCTTCATTTGACACGCCCAAGAGCTTTGCGATTTTTTCGCGCTCCTGCGAAACGTTGAGCACTTCTTCGACGTTCAACCCAGCGGAAAGTTCCGCATAGCGGCCGAACAAGTCGTGGTTTATTTCAAGCGAGGTCTTCTGTTTCATGAACTCGACTTCGCGCGGGAAAACAGAGTCATAGGCCGTGAGGTTTCCGTTGTAGAACCAGAGCAGGCGCTCGAATCCCCAGCCAACATCAATGACTTTGATGGGCAGCTCTTCGTAGCCCGAATTGGTCGCGCGGAATTGCATGAACACCGAGTTCACCAATTCCGAGCCCTTGGAAAATGCTTCGATGCACGGCCCGAACGCCGAGAAGTCGGGCATGTTCCAAACGTCCTCGCCATAGGCGACCTCGTTTTTGTTGATTCCGAGGACTTGCGTCAAAAACTCGTAGTTGTACTGCAAGCACTCGTCCTTCCAATAGCCCTCCTTGGGCGGGTTGAACGCGTGCTGGCCGGCCATCATGAAGCACGAAAAGTGCCGTCCGGTGACGCCGATGTTGGCGATATCGGGAAAACGCAGGCACATCTGGGGAACGACTAGGGGGTTTGCGGGGTATTCGAAGACGATTTTGCCCTGCTCAAGCCTCTGGAAGTCCACGATGGAGGCGATTGTGAAGAACAAGTCGTCGCGCCAACGCGACAAAACTGGGTAACGCGGCAGCACGGTGTGCCCGCGCTTTGCCCAAAAATCCGCAAACTTCTTCCAAAACCCGGCATAAGTCTCATTGCGCGGGGTTTTACGGAAAAAAGAATACTTTTCATGCGACGAGTCGCCGCACGTGGGAAGCCCCGCGGACCAGTAGCCCTTGCCGCACTTGGGGCAAATCGAGTGGGTAAAACCTTCCTTGCGGAAAAGCTCGACTTCGTAGTGCTTGCGGAAATCGCGCGCGAACTCGGACTTCAAGGACTCCTTGGAAAGCATTTGTCAAAAACCGCAAGGATTTAGGCTGAAAACCCTCTTAAAACCATTATTCCGATTGGAAGCAGCGTATTTAAGCTGGCTTGCGAAAAAAAGCATTTGTGCCATCGAAACGCAATACAAAAACACGGACTTTGGGAGACTCGCCGCCCAAAGTAGTGTTCAAAATCCCAAGCACCGCGGAAGAAGCGGACGAGCTTTTAGCTTGGTTCCCCCAGTTTGACCCACAATCCAGAGAAGCTGGCAACCATAGCACATCTAAAGTCCGAATTATAAACGGTGCACTGGCCGAAGAGCTTCGAAAAGATGAAGCACTACGTAAACTCGTAGTTGAAACTGGGCCGTACCTATGGCAAAAGCGAAGTGGTGCCACCTTGAGCCCCAACCAGGCTCAAACGCTCGCGGACGCCCGTAAAAAACTCTGCGAATTTCTCGAAAAAAACAAGCCGCGGCTCTTCCCCCACTTCGCGGCGTCTTTCGAATTGCTCAAAAAAGACTGGAAAGCGCACGAAAAAGAATTTTTTTCAGCAGTTGAAAACGCAACGAATTATCCGTGGAAATACCACAAATACACGCTTTACGTTTCCCCCGTGGGCGGAGGCTATCCGATAGTCCACAGCGTTAGAATGGAAAACGGGAAGCTTGAATTTGAAAACGATGCCGCCACGCTTCGCATCCACTGGCCCCCAGCAATGCTTACTCCCGAACTGCGCAGTCAACGCCAGATAATAATTGCCG
>DAHXMR010000169.1 GCA_027371655.1 Microcaldota archaeon | reverse complement strand
CGCCCGGACCTTGCATACGCCTGCGCGCTCGCCGCGCGCTACCACGGCTCGCACGTTTTGATCACCGACTCGGGAAGCGGGGCGGACGTCGACCCCGCGCTCGACCTCGTTGCCGCGTGCGCGAAGGCCGCCGCGAATCAGCTGTTCTACTTTTACGCGGGCGGCGTGCGCACCCCAAAGCAGGCGGGCGACATCATCGCCGCGGGCGCGGACGGAATCCAGATTGGCACGGCGTTTGAAACCGGCGAAGTCGGCAAAAAGATAAAGCAAATGCACGACGCCATAAAGGCAGAAGGAAAAAAGCGCGTTTGACTTCTAAAACGCGTTTTCAAGCTTCTTTTGGCGCAGTTTTTTTGCGCCCGTTCCTTTCAGGCTACCATCTGGTCCGCCGCATCCCGCCCGGTCCGCCGGGAACGGACGAGTTTTTCGGGCTTGCTGCTTTCCCGCCGAGTTTTGCGCGCTGGTGCGCCTTGAACCAGTTCATCTCGAACTCCCGCTTGTCCGCGGCCGGGCTGCTGCGGTTGTAAGAGCTAGTCACCGTGCGCGGAAGCATGCGCGTGGACGCTAGAAATTGCTTGACAAGGCCGTCCGGGACATTTTCCCTCGCGCCTTCAACAGTATATTTTTCAGCATCCCACGCGTGCACCGCGTCGTTGCGCAGTATGGTCATAAGCACGGCCTTGTTCTTCGGGTTTTCTTTTTCGGCCACGGTGAGCAGCAGCTTGGGCTTTCCGCTTCTGCCAATCCGCCTCTCGAGGCGCACGTCGCACTCTTCGGACAATTTCCCGAACGCCACAAGCAGGCTTGCCACGAATGGCTTGTGGCTCAGCACGTTGAACGAACCCTGATGCCGGGCTATCCTGTCGAAGAACGCCTGCGCGCCAAGGGTTTTTTCGCCCATATTTAACGTTCAGGCAACCCAAGCAATATATTCGCTTTGCCCGGGCCGGGCATTGCCGCCGGATGCTGGCACGCAAAGCAATAAGTTTTTCCCTGCCCTTGTATTGTGATGGCCCAACAATCCCTGTTCGGGGCAGCCCCAGACGTTCCGGCGCAGCCAGCCGAAGGCGGCTCAAACACCGATGCGTTTTTGGCAAAATGCCTCGAAGTTGGCAACGCTTGCAAGGCGTTTGAAAACCCCATCATCGTGCACCACTACGATGCCGACGGAATTTCCACCGGCTCGGTAGTCGCCCTTGCGCTCAAGCGGCTTGGGAAGCCTTTCGACATGCACGTGGCAAAGCGCATCGACGAGGAGACAATCGCCCGCATTGCCGAGGCCGGAAGGCCTGCAATTTTCTGCGACCTTGGTTCTGGCGCCTTGTCCAAGATAATGCAAAAATTCGAAAGTTCCAAATTTGCGGTTATAGACCACCACGAGCTTGACGCAACGGTGGGGGAAATCGAGCGCCAGAAAATTTCCGAGGCGAACCAACTCGCGTTCGGCTTCGACGGCCCAACCGACGCCTCCGCGTCAACGGTGGCTTATTTGTGCTTCAGGGCCGAGTCCGAGGAAACGCGCAAGCGGCTTTCCGAGCTTGCCATCGTGGGCGCAATCGGGGACATGCAGGACGCAAGCGGGGTGGGGTTGCACTCGCTCAACCGCATAGTCCTCGACGATGCCATGGCCTTGGGCTCGGTCAACCGCACAAAAGACCTCCGCGTGTTCGGAAGGGTGTCCCGCACTTTAGTCAATTTCCTCTCCTACTGCACCGAGCCGTTCCTTCCCGGGTTGACGGGAAATGAAAAGGCGTGCGCGCAGTTTTTGCAAAAGCACGGTATTCCCCTAGTCGAAGGCGAGGAACTTCCGGAAGCCGACCGCGCCCTTGGCGCGGCGGGAGCTAAGACTAGCCATGCGGAGCGGGATGTTGGCGGGGAGAAGAAGAAGTGGCTGCATTACTATGACCTGCCTTTGGAAAAGCGGGTTGATTTGGCCAGTGCGATTGTGGAGTACGCGTACGCAAGCGGGTTGGAGGAGCACGCCATCCGCGCGATGATTGGCGAGGTCTACCTGTTCCCAAACGAGAAGCAAAACACGGAGGCTTATGATGCCTACGAGTTTTCCACCACCTTGAACGCCTGCGGCAGGCACGACTTGCCGGAGAACGGGGTGAAGCTTTGCCTTGGCGAGGACGAGAATGCGCTTGCCGAGGCGCGCACGGTGCTTGAACTTCACAGGAGAATGATAAGAAACGGCATTTTCTTTGCAAGAAAGCGCGTGAACGATTTCGGTTCTTTTTACTTCCTCGACGGACGGGGGGAAATCAGCGACACGGTGATTGGCACGGTGGCCGGCGAGTTTCTCGGTTCGGGCTTGGTCAAGCGCGACAAGCCCATACTCGCGTTTTCTTTGGATGAAAAGGGCGACGTGAAAGTGTCGGGCCGGGGCACCAAGGAACTCCTGGAAAAGGGCTTGGATTTGAACCAATTGATGCGGAAGGCCACGGAGGGCTTCGGTTTGGGCGGGGGGCACAAAATCGCCGCCGGCGCAAGCATTTTGCAAAAAGGAAAGGAAACCGAGTTCCTGATGCGCGCAAAGGAAATCCTGAAAAAGCAAATCGGATGATTTGCGCGTGCCCCTCTTTGGGCAAAAACTGTTTTTGGTGTTGTTGGTGAAGCGTTGAAAATGGGCGAAATTGAAAAACCGCGCGTGCTTTTTGTTTGCAGGCGCGGAAGAAGCAGCTTGCAGTTCAAAAACATGTTTTCGGGGTATTTGCAGTCGCGTGGCATGGCGGGCGAATTCACGCTTGAGTCCGGAGGCATACTCGACGAGGACTTGGAAAGCCGCATCGACAAAAGCGATTTCGTTGTTGGCATTTACCCCGAAGTGATTTCCAAGCTGCACGAACTTGTGGGGCGCGAGAAACGCGAAGGCCGCGCCGCCAGGCTGCACGAAATAGACGTTGCCAACCTCAAGCCGGACTGGAACGCGAGGCTTCTGGAAGAACTGATCGGCGAATGAAACTGTTTTTGGGAGCAAAGAAGGAATAAAAGCGCGAATCTGGAGAAACAACCTTATGGCAAAACTTTTCGGTAGCATTCCCAATCCTTTTTCGGGTCCCCCGCTTGGAGAGCCGCGATTGCATTTTTGGCGGTTGAAGAAACAGTTGGGAAGGCCGCCTGTTGCGTGGGAACACTTGGTAATTCCCAAAAGCGCGTTGGCGCCGGAATTAAGGAAGGAAATACGCGAGGGGCAGTTTATTCGGGGGTCGTGGGATGCGGTGTCGGCCTACTCGTATGCTAAAGTGCTTCCCCCGCAATCCCTCCGCGAGGCTTTGCTAGTTCCCGCAATTGCGTTTTCTGTGACTGCCCCCATTAGGGTTTCGCTAATGAAGTTGCATCAGTATACGATTAAACGCCAGCTAGTTAAGGGGCTTGAAAAGGAAAGCCTTCCATTCACCGCAGCTTATGAGCCGACCGAGGAGGGTTACAAGCAGGTAACCTCCGCGCGACTGATGCAGCAAATGCGCAAGATGACTCATGGAATGGTGGACAACGCGGGCAACATTATTCTGCTCAAACATCCCCTGGAGGGCCTTGCAAAGGCGCAGGGCTTTGGCGAGAGGTGGGCCAATTTGAAAAAGTGGGTGGCTTGGAACCAGCCATTGCACCGAACAAGGTTCAAGCTGCGCAAGCCCAGGAGAATCGTACGGGTTAAGGTGCCCAAGCCGGGCGTTTTGGCGCGGTTGGCTTCCCACCCGATGCCCCAAGCGCTCAAGCCCGCACCCATCAAAAATATCCGGGCACAAGTCAGGCGCGGATAGAGGAGAATGAACGATGGCAAAGCTCTTTGGAAAAATCCCCTGGCCCAGCGGTCCGCCGGAAGGCGAGCCGAGGCTTCACTTTTGGCGGCTGAAAAAAAGGCTAGGACTGCCGCAGTTTAACGTCGAGCATTTGGTGATTCCATTCGAGGCGCAGGGCGGGGCGTTGCAGAAACAAACGACTCGAATATGGGTTGACCGCAACGACCAGAAAATTCCAATACTTCTTTCCTCCATGCTACCCTTCGCTTCCGGAAAGGAACGCTTTTTTGGGGGATTTTGGGCATTAGCAATGCTTAGCAATTACAACTCGAATTTCAAGGCGCACAAGAGACTAAAGTCTGCGCTTTCCAAGGGCGCTGGGGAAAACAAGCTTCCGTTTTCCGCGGCGTACGAGCCCACCGAGGAAGGCTACAAGCAAATGACGGCCGCGCGCTTGGCGGACCGCTTCAAGAAGATGACTCATTTCGAAGTGGACAATGACCGTAACATAATTGCAATTCAACATCCCTTGGACGGAGTGGCAAAAGCACGGGGCTTCAGCGAGCGCGTGAAAAACCTGCGCGTTTGGCTGAAATGGATGCCTTTACGAACCAGAATGCAGCTTCAAAAGCCCCTAAGGCCCGTAAGGGTGAACGTGCCAAGGCAAAGCCTGCTTGCAAGGCTTGTGCCAAGCGGGCCGCTGCCCCAACAAAAGCTTAAGCCCGTGCCCGCGAAAATATTGCGCACCACGCGCCGCTAGGGAAAAATGACAAGTTGGCCGGGTTGAAATTCAAAGCTTTTTGGCGAACTTAACTTCATCAGCCTTGCCGCGCTTCAACTTTCCCGCAATGCGCCTAAGCAGGCTCTCGCGCTTTACCGCCACAAAGCAGTCGTTGAACGATTTTGCCCCCCGCACTTCCCGGCCCGTCTTGGTGTCCGTGCGCAAGGTGGGGATTTTCATTTCGGTTTCCTTGGCATTTCCAAAGCGCGACCAGAAACTTTTCCCAAACCCCGGGGCGGTGCCGAAGGCGCACACGAGGTCCGCTTTTGACTTTTTCAAATAGTGCCCGACAAGCTCGTCTTCGATGCCGCGGCCGTATTTTTCCTTGAAAAAAGAGTCGCGCTTTGCCCCAAGCGAAACCACTTCGGGCAAGCCGACGTGGGGCGTTGGCGCAAATCCCAGCAATCCGATCAACTGCCGGCCCTTGGAGGTTTCCCTCACCAACCCCAAAAGTTTTTGTTCCCGCTGCTCGCGGTTCTTTTCAACAAACGCCGCGCGCGCCCTGCCGCCCCTCGTGCCCCAAAAGCCCTCAATCAAACGCGCGTGCTCCCGGTTTGCCGGGTCCAAAAAACCCGCACGATAGCCGATGCCCGCCTTGGGCGTTGCCCGCCCCCCGCCATTTGCGGGGCAAGACTTGCTGCGCAAGCCAATGCGGCGTCCGGCAATCAAAGGCATGTTTCAACCACTAAATCACACTTCTTGAAAAACGCGTTTTCGGAACCGGCTTTGCAAAGCTCACTTTGAAGCTTGCAAGGTTCCTCAGGCGGCGCCCCAGTCCCCGCGATTCGAAATCCTTCACAATTTTACGCTCCAAGGGCAGCTGTTGGAGCTTTGCCCACCTGGTTTTTGTGAACCTTTTTTCCCCGGCTTTTGACAAGCCGTTCAAGACGAAGGCGCTGCGCGCGTTTTCCCGCGCTAGGACGTGGGCGAATATTTCGTTCGCCACCGTTATCCCATGCTCTCTGTAAAATCCCGGTGAAGGCAGCGCGTTCGCGTAAATTATTTCGAGCCGGTTTCCGATGAGGGGGTTTCGGTCGTAGTGCACCACCCCCAAGAGTTTTTCCTTCCCGCCCGTCGTGCGCATCAAGCCGATTATTTTCTCCTTGCCGATGTTGCCTGTTTCGAACCACTCATCTTCGAAGCCCAGGTCTTTCTGCAGCAGTTTGCGGTGCCTAGCGTTCTCAAACGGGCGCAAGAAGCCCGCGCGATACTCCGGGCG
>DAHXMR010000160.1 GCA_027371655.1 Microcaldota archaeon | reverse complement strand
GTTCGAATTCCGCGGGACGGGCACGCAAACGGCCTCCGCTTCCCCGCAGCCTTCGCTTATCCCGGCTTTCGCGCCGTTTCCCACTGCCACACTCGCGCCCACGGGCGCGCCCGCGCCAACGGCAACTCCTTCAACTTCACTTGTTCCAACCAATGCCCCCCAGGGCACGGCACGCCCGCCGGAACTCGCAAGCCCGAATTTGCAATACTCGCCGGATGAACTGACGGTTTCAAGCGTGAAAATCACCGGCATCCCGACTCCAACGCCCCCGTCCTCCTTAGGCGCGGGCGCAAACGTTTCAAGAAACCAGGCGGGTTCCCCGCAAGCAATGCAACCTGCAACCGAAGACTTGCTCGTGCTGAGGGCTTCGGCCGTGCAATACGATGGCAATGCGAGGGCGGTGCTCAGCGTGGCAAGCCTTGTCGAGGACGCGACGGTTGAAATAACCGTGCAAAAAGACGGCAAGCAGGTATTCTACGATTCATTTTCCGGGCGCAAGCAGTATACCGCAACCGCGTTCCTCAAGGAGCCAGGCAAATACGTGGTTTACGCAAGGCTTTCCAAAAACGGCTCGGCAATCGAGGAGAAAACCGCGGAAATGGACTACGCGCCGCAAAACCCGCTTCTGCAAAACCCGGCGTTTGAAAACCTGCCGCTCATCGGCGCGATAATCCTGGCGGCGCTGGTCACGCTCGCGCTCTTCGCGCGCACGCTTTTGCAGCCCCCGAATCCCCCGGTTCCCCCCAAGCCGAAGCCCCCGCAAATCCCCATTCCCCAAAAGCCCCCCGCTGAAGGCGGGGGCGGGGCCCCCGAAAGCGGGAGCGTGCGCGAATAGGAGTTTTTTTAAACTCCTTTCATCCGATTATCCTTCAAGCGGCGCTTTTTTTCCAAAAGTTGGCGAATGCAGTTGGCGTGTTTTTGCAGGATTCCTGCAAAACAAAAACGCGGGGAAAAAAGCGCGGAAAAAACGGAGGCGGGAAAATCATGGGCAAAAAAGGCGGAATTTCCAAGAACCTGGTTCTTTTTGCAACAATGCTGGTTGCGTTTTCCGCGCTTTCGTCCGCATACGCGCCATATCAAGTCGAAGGGTTTTCCACTCCCGACTACGGCACGTTGCAAATAACTCTGCCTTCAACCACGCTTCAAACGGAAAGATCTGGCCCGATAGGTCAGAAATTCATTCAGATAACTTCCGCCCGCGGCTACTTCAGCGCGCTGGACGACACGCTTTTCATCCAAATGCCGGCATTCTACGGAAGCGCCCCATCGCAAGTGCCGATGCTTTGGAAGTATGGAACTATTTACAAGACCGCGTACGGCCGCGTGTACTGGGGGGCATCCGGCGCCATGGGCGCGCTGGGATACTTCGACTTGGCAATCACCAACGATGGCACGTCCACCGCCCTTCCGACCGGCCCGTCAACAAGCGCGATAGGAAGGTTTCTGAAAATAGCCGCCGGCCCCGGCGCGTTCGTCTACAACGGCGCTTCGGGCAGCGAAGCCTGGGTGCTATACGACTCGGGCGGCGGCAACTACGCAACAGGGCAAATATTCATCAAGAACCCGGCAAACCCGTACTATGTCCCGGTGCCGGGAACGGCGCTCACGTACGCTAACGGCCCTATAATTTTGCCAACGCCCTCCCCCATTCCCACTCCGAGCCAAGGCGAGCTCGGCGGCTTCTGCGGCGGCATCGCGGGAATACGATGCAAAACAGGTTTGACCTGCAAGCTTGACGGCGGCCACGCCGACGCGGGCGGAAAATGCCTGGCGCAGGACGTGCTGCTGATCCCCTCGATTTGGGCACAGCAGTACGCGAAAGTCGGCAATGCCATTTACGCCAAAGTGGTTGATGCACACGGCACGCCCGCGGCTCCCGAGGCGGGCACCGAGGTGTTCCTCAGCATTTTGCTGCCTGGAGCCGACGTTCCCATCACGGTTCCAATGCAATTCACTCCGGACACGGGGTATTACCAGGTATTCATGCTCGCCAAGAACGGTGTGGCGGCCGCAAAAGTGAATGCCACCAAGGGCGCGCTGTTTGCCGAGAATTCCTCGCAAATAACGCTTTACGGCGCAGGAAACCCGACGACCCAGATATGCCCGTTGTTCCGTTGCGCGCTTTACTGCCCAAACGGCAACAAGGTGGACGGCAACGGCTGCCCCAAGTGCGAATGCAACCCCGAAATAATCGTGCCGCCCATTGTTACGCCGACTCCGCTTCCGCAAATGATGAATTACTCGATAAGCCTGCAAGCGGGATGGAACATGTTTTCATCGCCGATCGCAGCGCGGAAGGGCATCGAGTGCATACGTGCGCCCTGCGACCAGCCGTTCAACGCGAAAGTGGTTGCGACAAACTGCGTCACTTCGCCCATATGCGTGGACGGCACGTGCCCCGACTGGGTCTCCCCCAAGGTTTGGCACTACAATCCAGCATCCAACCAATTCGAAAGCCCGGGCAGGCTTTACGCGGGCCTTCAACTTGCGGCCCAGCAGGGCTTCTGGGCAAAGGTCGACAACGATTGCACCGTGGTCTTCCAGGGCGACGAGAAGGTATCAATGGACGGCGCAACGCTTTCCGGCGGATGGAACCAGATAGGCGCGGCATACGAT
>DAHXMR010000153.1 GCA_027371655.1 Microcaldota archaeon | reverse complement strand
GCACCGCTCCACGCGCCCGCGGAATACGTGCGGTACTTTATGTTGTTGCTTGCGGTGTTTGGGTAGAACAGCACGAACTTCGTGCCGGTGGGCTCCCATGCGCCGTCGAAGGGCTGCCCCGTGATTTCGGGAATTGCTGTTTCCAATTGCACGGCCGCGGAAAACGAGTTGCCGTTCCAGTACGACGCGTACAAGTCGGGATATGAGGCGGTCGCTTCGGTTTCCACAAGCAGCATGATTTCGTTTGAATTGTTGTGGGAATAAAGCTTTACGCGGGCGTTCTTCGTGGCGGCGGTGCCTATTGCCAGCAATGACTCGGAACTCCACGACGCGCCGTTCCATACGCGGTATTGTATCTGCTGGTTGGTGCCGTTTATGTAGGCTACCATTGCGTTGCCGGATAGCTGCTCGTATGCGGCGTCGAATTGCTGGCGGGCGGCGTTGGGCGCGGTGGCGGTCATCAAAGTATTTGTTCCCCATGAAGTGCCGTTGTATACCTGCGAGTAAACGTCGGACTGCGAGTCGAGCGTTGCCAAAATTTTCTCGTTGCGCGTGGGGGCCGATGCAAGCGCCATCCACCGTACAGTTC
This sequence comes from Microcaldota archaeon, assembly GCA_027371655.1. The sequence continues at coordinate 1,578 of DAHXMR010000153.1, read as the reverse complement.
CGCCGCCCGTGCCTTGCGCGTTGGCGCCCGCGCCCCAGGACATTGCGATGCCGTTCCAAATTGAATATTCGGGCGTAGTTGCCTGGCCGCTCAACTGGAACGCCACGGTCGCGTTATTGGAAGTGCCATTTGCAACTTCCTGCAAATCAAACGTTGTTGAATCCGTTTTGTTCGTGTTTTCGAGGGTGCCCGATGAAACGGTGCCGTTGAAAAGCGCGTAGTCCGACGCGTTTTGCCGGAACGCTGCAAAAACTTGGAGGTTGTTCCCGATGTCGGTGGCAACGCCGCCGAATCCTATCGGCGCAGTGCCCGCGCTCCAGGAGGCGTTGTAGGCGGGGTCGGTCCAGTTCCTGCCCTGGCCGTCAAGCGGGGGTTCGGACGCGGGGTAGGCGGCATTGTAGTTCCATGCGCTTGTGCGGTTTATCAGCGAGTAGTTGTAGGACTGGTTTGCCAGCAGATGGGCGCGGTTGATTGCGCAGCAGATGCACGTGCCGCCGTTTGCGGAGTACGCGTCTATTTTCTGCTTCAGGTACGTGCCGTTGCTTGAGAGCGGCTCGTACCACGTGTCCGCGTTGTCGGTGAATGCGGCGAGGCTTATGCGGTTGCCGGAGAGGTTGAGGATTGCGTCGACGAATGCCTTGTCCAGGCACTTTGCCTTGTTGATGCGCAGCACCGTGGACTGGTTCATGCACGGGTCCGAGCAATTGGTGCACGAGGCGTTGCCGCCGCTTGCGTTGTTCTGGTCCACGCGCCATGCCATGCTTCCCGAAAGGTCGGTGATGAGCACGACGTCGGCGTTGCCTGTGGCGTTTCCGAAGGCCTGTGAAAGCGCGCCGAAGCGGATTGGGACCGCCCTGCCGGAAATGGGGGAGTAATCGTTGCTGAAGTTTGACGCGAACGAGGAATTCAAAATTGAAAAGTTCTGCAATAGCGCGCTTGCCGAGCGGTTGAAAACCGTGGTGTTGCCGACGGTGAAGTACACCTGCGAATCCGCGTAGTAGTCCACGTACGCGGTGATGTTCGTGATGTTGCCGGGCACGTAGAACGAGTCGTACAGGTTGATGAGCCCGGAAATTCCGGGGAAATAATACCTGGTCGAATTCCGGGGCTCAAAGGAGAGCCTTTCGGTGTCGAACGAGACCTCGATGAAGCCTCCGCCCACGAATTGCGATGCCGAGTTGTTCCCGGAAAAATTCAGGTAAAACGCGTTGTCCCCGCCCCGTGTCAGGTTGCCTATGCAATTGGGGCTGCTCGCGTTGGTGAACGTGAAGTTGTCCACCGCAAAGCCGCCCGCGGTGCGGTTGAGGATGGCGCAGAAGTTGCCGTTCACATAGAATGAAAGGTTGCCGCCCAGGCTCGCCTCCAAATATATCGAGGATATGTTCGCATCGCCGGGGATGTCGCGCAAGATTGCGGTGAGGTTGCCCTGGCCGGCGAACCCGCCGAAAAAGTATTGCCTGGAATCGCTTTTGCCGGGGGATTTTTCGAGGAACGCGCGCGCAACGCAGCCCTCGAGGGTCTTGTTCTTTTCGAAGCCGGACACCATGCGCTTGCTTGACGAGGTGCCGTAAAGCGAGG
>DAHXMR010000145.1 GCA_027371655.1 Microcaldota archaeon | reverse complement strand
GAATTGGATTTCAACCCCGTAATTTCAAGCGTGAACAGCGCAAGCATCGTTGACGCCAGGATAATCGTCGATTGAATTTTTGGAAAAAGATTTTGCTGCAAAAAAGGTTGTTTTGGAAAAATGGCTTTGGCGCTTGACCTGTTTTTCAACCCCCGCAGCGTCGCGGTCGTCGGCGCTTCGCGCGATCCCGCGTCGGTTGGCAACGGCATTTTGCGCTCGCTTTTGCAGGGCGCGGTGTTCGACTACGGCTCAAGCGCCCCTTTTCCGGGGAAAATTTTCGCGGTAAACCCCAACGCCGACGAGATTTTGGGCGTGCGCTGCCATCCCACCGTGCTTGACGTGCGCGAGGAAATAGACTTGGCGGTGATAAGCGTGCCGCCCAAGGTGGTCCCGACGGTTTTGCGCGACTGCGCCGCGAAAAAAATCCGCGCGGCAATAGTTGTTTCCGCGGGATTCGCGGAAACCGGTGAAGGGGGACGGGCGCTTCAGGACGAAATCGTTTCCATTGCCAAAGAGGCGGGAATACGGCTACTTGGGCCCAACTGCCTGGGGCTCATCCGGCCCGTTGCGGGGTTGAACGCGTCTTTCGCGCTCACCGCGCCAAGGCCGGGAAGCGTCGCGTTCGTTTCGCAGTCCGGCGCGCTGGCGGACAGCGTAATCGACTGGGCGGTCGAGAACAATTACAATTTCAGCGCAATCGTGAGCCTGGGCAACAGCGCGGATTTGGACGCCTCCGACTTCCTCGAATGGCTTGCCGAAGACCCCGAAACCAAGTCAATCGCATTGTACCTGGAAGGAATCAAGGACGGCAGGCGGTTGATGCAGACCGCGGCGATTGTTTCCAAAAAAAAGCCCGTAGTTTTGTTGAAGGGCGGCCGCACGCAAACCGGCTTGAAGGCCGCGGGCTCGCACACGGGAAGCCTCGTCGGCTCGTTCGACGTGTGGCAGGCTGCGGCAAGGCAAAGCGGCATGGTGCTTGCCGAAACGTTGCAGGAATTGTTCGAATTCGCCGAAGCCCTTGCCGAGCAGCCCAGGGTGAGCGGGAATTCCATCGGGATAATCACCAACGGGGGCGGGGCGGGCGTGATTGCCTCGGACTTCTGCGAACAATTCGGGCTCAAAGTGGTCGAGCTGGCTCCCGAAACGGTGCAAAAACTTGACGGCACGGGAAAAATGCATCCCGCATACTCGCGCCGCAATCCCCTTGACCTGATTGGGGACGCGACTCCGGACAGGTACGAGGCCGCGGTGCACGCGCTTCTGTCCGAAGACTACATCGACGGCATCATCGTAATCCAGACTTTGCAGACGATGACCGATTCGAAGGCAGACGCGCAGGTCGTAATCGGCGCCAAGGCCAACCATCCGGGCAAGCCAGTGGTGTGCGTGTTCATGGGCGGAAAATTCTCGCACGACGGAATCGAGCTTTTGCGCAAGAACAACGTGCCCGACTTCAACGACCCGCGGCCCGCGGTGCGCGCAATGGCCGCGCTTTGCGGGACTATCTGATTTTATTCTCTTCCGCCCGCAAATATTACGGGGTTAATTTTGCCTAAGGCTGTTTCCGTAAAGTGCCACGCGACTTCCGCGAACGTTGGCAGCGGGTTCGACAGGTGCGGACTAGCCCTCGAAGAGCCCTTCGACGTGCTCCACGCGAGGGTTTCGCAGACAGGCAAGCACTCCGTCCGCTCCTTGCCCGAAGGAAGGCACACGGTCCCAGAAAAATTCGACCAAAACACCTGCGGCCCCGTAATCAAGGCCATGCTAGCAGACCACGGCATAACAAGCGGCGTTCAAATCACCATCGAAAAAAACATCAAACCCGCAAGCGGTTTAGGTAGTAGCGCTGCAACCGCGGCAGGCGCGGCGGTAGCAATAAACAAGCTGTTCTCCTTGGGCCTGTCCAAGGAACAACTAGTGCGCTACGCGGCGCTGGGCGAAAAAATTTCCGCCGGCACGCCGCATTTGGACAACGTGTCGCCCGCGGTTTTGGGCGGCTTCACCCTCACCGCGGCCAAGGGCGAAAAAATCTCGCGCTTTGGCCCCCCGGAAGAATTGCACTGCCTTTCTTTTCCCGCGCCCATTACCAAAAGCGCGGGGCCGGCTCCGCTTGCGCACGCGCCGAAGCCGTGTTTTTTCGCAAGCGCCTTCAATGGCGAGAGCCCCACCAGGAAGCCTGCTTGTTCACGCGCGGGTTCGACTATCCTGTCGTCCAATCCGGCGATTATTGCCGCGGTGTCGGAATTCTTGAATCCCTTGATGAGGGACGAGCGCCTTGAAGCGTTGTATTTCACGTCTTCGCGGGAGGGCTGCGCGGGAACGGCCGTGCGGGCGGCTTTCGTGGAGCCCTTTGCAATTTCGGGCAGTATGACCAGGCAGTGCAATTCTTCCGGGGGGCCAAAGCGCGAGATTTTTTCGCCCTTGGCCGCGGTGAGGGTGAAGCCGCCCAAAACCGCGGGCGACACGTTGTCCAAATGCGGCGTGCCG
>DAHXMR010000144.1 GCA_027371655.1 Microcaldota archaeon | reverse complement strand
GGCCCGTAGTCGATTGGTAAGACGTTCCCTTGACGTGGGAAAGATACCCGGTCCGATTCCGGGCGGGCCCACTCTTTTTTTCGCAAAAGCCTTTAAATTGGCGTTCGTCTTTTTCTCTTTTTATGGCACAGGAGCAGGCTCCGCAGGATTACGTCGTCAAGCAGGAAGGCGACAGGAGGCGGCTTGTAATCAACTACAAGCAGAAGCCCTTCGGCGCGGACGTGGCGCAGTACGCGCAGTGCATGAAGGACGTGATTGACAAGCTCATGCTTGTCGATGCCGACGAAATCGTGCTAAGCGAGTATTACGAGCGCATTTACAACGAGGAGCAGACGCGCCTTTTGAAGGGCATTGCGGACCTGATTTCCAAGTTCGAGACCGAGGCCGTGTGGAGCCCGAGCCATTTGGGCAGGACGACGGAGAGTTCCGTGCTTTCCGCAAGGCACGACTTGGTTTTGACGGTTTTGAACGCCTTGCACGAGGACCCCTTCCGCGCATACATGCTTTTGGTGCAGGACCTGAAATTGGAGCTTGCCAAGCTGCAGGCCATGTCCCCCGAGTCGCAGGAGGACGAGCGCGTGTTCGTCGAGACCCTGCAATACGTGCGCTCGGAATTGGAGAAGACCGACTTGATTTCGCGCATGCGCAGGTATTTGGCGCAGTTGGGCGAGATTCCGGCGGACCGCAGCGTTTACGCCTCGTTTTTCGAGACTTCGATAAAGCCCTCGTTCATCGGCTCGCGCATTTTCTTCACCGGCACCGAGACCCTGCAATTGGTGGACCAGTACGAGGTGCTTGGCAGCGACGTTTACATTTACAAGCACCCCGAAAAAGTCGAATTGCAGTACTTCATCAATCCCCCCGAGTACGCGCTTCCCCCCGAAAAATACTTTTTGCTTGAAAAGACCAAGGAAGTGGTCGCGGGCCACAGGCCGGGCAGCGTTTCTTTCATGGACATGGCGCAGGCGCGCAAGTATTTCCGCAGGATTTACATGGCGACGATTTCCGACATTGCGCGCAAGAACAAGATAGATTTGTCTGTCGAGGAAGTCGAGGATTTGGCGGGCATCGTCGCGCGCTACACCATCGGCTACGGCATTTTGGAGTTGTTGTTGTCCGACCGCCAGCTCACCGACGTTTACATCGACTCCCCCCTTGGCGTGAAGCCCATTTACGTTGTGCACTCGAAGTACGGCCAGTGCCAGACCAACGTGATTTTTTCCGACGAGGAAGCGCGCGCAACGGTGTCGCGCTTCCGTGCGCTGTCGGGGCGGCCTTTCGACGAGGCGCATCCCATTCTTGACTTCGATTTGCCAGACTTGCAGACGAGAATCGCCGCAATCGGAAAGCCGCTTGCGTTGGACGGCATCGCGTTCGCGTTCAGGCTTCACAAGGAGACTCCGTGGACTTTGCCGCAGTTTTTGGACGGCAAGATGTTCAATCCCCTGACCGCGGGCTTGCTTTCTTATTTTGTCGATGCGCAGGCTTCCATGCTGGTGGTCGGCTCGCGTGGTGCGGGAAAAACCTCGCTGCTTCAGGCAATGATGCTTGAAATCCCCGCAAACTTGAGGATTATCGTGCAGGAAGACACGCAGGAATTGCCTGTGCCCGCGTTGAAGCGCCTGGGTGCGAGCATCCAGCGCTTGAAGACGCGGCCGCCGCTTGGCGCGCAGACCGAGTCCGAGGTGTCCGCCGAGGACGCGCTTCGCACCGCTTTGAGGCTTGGGGACTCCGTGTTGATTGTGGGCGAGGTGCGCAGCCTTGAGGCGCGCGCATTGTACGAGGCCATGCGTGTGGGCGCGGTCGGGAACGTGGTCATGGGCACCATCCACGGCGAGAGCGCTTATTCGATTTGGGACCGCGTGGTCAACGACTTGGGCGTGCCGACCACTTCGTTCAAGGCCACCGATTTTGCGATTGTTTCCGCGCCCATCCGCTTCAAGGGCTCGCTGAAGCGCAACCGCCGCCTCATCGAAATTACCGAGGTGAAGAAGGAGTGGAACGAGGACCCGTTGCGCGAGAACGGGTTTTTGCAGTGGATGACGTTCGACGCCAACAAGGACGACCTCGAGTTTTTCGAGGACCGCATGGGCGAGTCCGAGTGGCTTGCGAAAATCAAGAGGATGCGCGGGGTTTCCATAGAGGAGATTTGGAACGAGATTCGCGCCCGCGGGGACACCAAGCAGTATTTGGTGGACATGAAGCGCAGGTTCGACATTCCCAAGATTTTGGAGGCCGAGAACTCGCTTCACGCGCACAACCGTTATTTGCTTCTTTCCGAAAAGCAGCGCGAGGAATTCGGCTCGGTGGACTATCCCTCGCTTATGGCAGAGTGGAAGCGGTGGGTGGACAAGGATCTCGCGCCGTCATTGGTCGCGGAAAAGCAGGTTACCTGATTCGCAAAGCCGCGCTGTTTTTTTTGTTTTTGTT
>DAHXMR010000135.1 GCA_027371655.1 Microcaldota archaeon | reverse complement strand
CGACGGCGGCCCTCCTGAAGAACGCGGCGAACAGCAATCCCCCGCCTATTACGAAAGCGAAGAACGCCACAAACGCGCTATTTTCCAAGGCGGGAAAGAAAACGGAAAGCACGAATCCCAAAATTATGAATTCGGCTACCTTGTCCATTCCGCCCTGATACTTGAACACGCCCCTGCGGGATGCAATCCACTTGTTGAAATAGCCCGATGCTATGGCCAACGAAATTCCCGCGAAAAGCAGCAAGTACGGAAAGCCTTCTTCAAGAAAGCCCACTGGCATTCGAACAACACCAGCTAGATAATTGAACACTTCATATTAAAATACTTTCCGCTTCGCCCACCTTCGCGAAGCCAAAAACGCCCTAAAACAATGCAATTTTCAAAAAACAAGCATTCTACTCCTTGGTTTGCGCAAAAGAAGTGCCTGTAAGCTTAGAATCCGAAAACGGGGGAGGCGATTATTACCGCGACGAGCCCGGCCGCGATTCCCTCTTCGAGCGTCACATTGAGCGCGGCTTGCGCGCCGATTGCGATTATCGCAACGAAGAAAAGCACGCCGGCAAAACCCATGGACACAACCGCCGGCAAAAGGTACGTTGCGGCAATAACGCAGAAAATCAAGCCCGCCGCTGGGGCGAGGTACTCGTGCACGGGAAAGTCCACGAAGCCCAAAAACGCCTCGGGGGTTTCAATGAAAAAAATCACGATGAGGCAGGCAACCGCCACAAACGCCCAGCTTCCCGCGTCGATGGACAAAAGCAAGTCGTCGATTATGAAAGCCACGCCGTGTGCACCGTTTTATGGTTTTGCCTCAATCCGCCCCTTGCGGGGGCGGGAAAAAGTGCACATAAATTGGTGCGGATGCCAGTAGAAAAACCTAACCTTTTGCGGCCTTGGCGCCCCAAAGATAGGTTACTTCCGGCGATAGCCGAACATTTTGTCGTATTTTCCATGGCCCGAGATTTCGAGCACGAAAGCGATTATCTCAATTTCGGATTCGCCGTTCGTGAGCGAGTAGAGCATGCGCCAAAACTGCGGCAGCTCTACCCGGAAAAGGTTAGCGATTCCGTATTTCTGCTTGTAGTCCTGCGGGATTTTGTCCTTTGAAATTGCGTCGCCATAATGCGGGTTTGCCTTTATCAGTTCCGCCTTCTTGCCAATTGCGTTGAGGATGCTTCGCTCGAGCTTTGAAGTTGGCGCTTTTTTGTTGAGGTCGCGGTAAACCTGTTCTGCGTCCGGCGAAAGTATGAGGCGCACTGCCTTCATATTTCGAGTCCTTTCGAAACCGCTTTGCGAAGGTTGGGGTTGGAATTGAAAATCCAGGTTATTCCCTTGAGCGTCACGGCGATTTTATTGCTTTGCTCCAAATACTGCAAAATCACCATCAGCGTGTTGTGGTTGACCTGCTTTGGAAGCATGCGCTTGAGGCCGGCGATTGAAACAACGCTTTGCTTCATTTTGGACAAAACGTTTTCCACCATGATTACGGTGTTCAGATTCGGCGCGTGCGCCAAAGCCATTGCATACATAACAATCACAAAAAGTTATCAATTAATAACTAATAGTTATGGGTTGGTATTTAAGGGTTTTTGTTGGCGAATCCGGCCGGTTTAGTGCCCGCGTTCCTTGAACTCGGATTTTATCTTGGCGACCAGGTCGCAGGCGCGGCCGTAGAGTTCGTCGACTTCCCTGGAAAGCGCATCCATGTTTGCTGCAAGGGCGGCGACGTCGGCTTTGGGGACCTTGGGCTTTTCCCCGCGCAAAATGGATTTTTCAACGCTGTTCACGATCACCAAATCCTTAAGCGCCGCGCGCTCGAGCTTGAGCACAACCAAATCCGCGTCTATTTTCAATTCGAACACGGCTTTCGCAAGCGTGTCGGAGTAGTACTGGTTGCCGCTTAGGTAAACGGACATCTCGTGCAATTCGTGGCCGTGCTCCAAGAGGTCGCGTATCTCGAAAAGCGAGTAATCGTATTCCTTGGCGAAAACCGCCTGCGTCTGCTCCGCAAGCTTGTCGCACGCCTCGGGCTCGTGCCTGAACTTTTTCCCCTCCTCTTCTTTCAAAGCCATATACGTATCACCGGTTTGAAGAGTTTACGCACAGCAACTTAAAAACGGGGCGGCTTTTGCGCCCCCCAATCAGCCGCCCGTTTATTTGAGCGCGATTTCCATCGCGATTTCATCGCACTCGGGAAACTTCGTGCAGTGCACGCAGTCGCCCCAAATCTTGTGCGGCAGTTTTTCCTTGCTTATCCTGCGGAACCCGTTTTTTGAAAAGAATGCGGGAACGTATGTGAGCGTGAAAACGCGCTTCAATCCGAGTTGCCTGGCGTCTTTGAGGCAGGCCTGCAACAGCAGGCTTCCGATGCCGCGCTTTGCGTGCCTTGGTTCTACCGCAAGCGAGCGGATTTCGCCCAAGTCCGTCCAGCATACGTTCAGGGCGCAAGCGCCGAGCAGTTTTCCGCCTTTGCGGAACACCTTGAAGTCACGGATGCTTCCGCAGATTTCAATCAGCGCCCTCGGAAGGAGCCTTTCGCGCTTGGCGTAGTAGTCGAGCAATTTTTTTATTTCCGGCGCGTCCGCCAACTTCGCGCCTTCGACAATTCCGTCCATCTCTTCCATGCGCCTTTTTTCCCAAAAATCAGAGTTTTTCGGCCGCCAGGTTGAAGTAGCCCTTGCTTACGACGTCTTTTGCGGCAAAGCCGAGTTTTTCAAGCAGTGCGTAGAGTTTTGCGCGGCTGTCCTCGGCGTCGACGTTCGCGCCCTCGATTGAAACTTCCATCCA
>DAHXMR010000121.1 GCA_027371655.1 Microcaldota archaeon | reverse complement strand
AACCACCCAGTTCTTGCTGGAAGCCAAAAAAGCCGGGGAAAACCTAGACGACCACGTTTCACAGGCCGTTACTTACGGCTATCAAAAAAGCAAGCGTTGGGTCGTCCTGACCAATTTTGAGGAAATCCGCATCTACAACTCGCAGTACTGGGACCAGCCAGACGAAGTGAAGCGGTTGTTCGTCCCTATAAAAATAGGCGAGTTTGCTTCACGCTTCGAAGACTTGTGGGTCTTGAGCAAAGACGGTTTCAAGGCGCGGCTCATCGAAGACATTGCAAAGAAATACGGCAAAACAAAGCCGAAAGAACCCATTACCCGCCTGCTTGCAAACGACTTGGACCGCTGGCGCAGTTTGCTGACAAAGGGAATAAACGAACACAAGCGCCTCAACAAGCTTCCCGAAGACCCTAAAGAAGCGCAGGATTGGATAGATGAGGCAGTCCAGCGCATTCTCGACCGCGTGCTGTTCATCCGCGTGGCCGAAGACAGGGGAATAGAAGAACCCGTTCTCGAACAAGCCCTGAAAGACTGGCGCATGAACAAGCAAAAACCGCTAACAGCGTTTTTGAAGGCGGTTTTCAGGGAAAAAGACGCGACTTACAACAGCGGCTTGTTTCACGAACACGCCTCCGAAGACCTGAGCATCGACGACAGAGTGCTCGAACAGGTTCTTGAAGAAACTTACAAGAATCCGCAGGGCCTTCCATACGACTTTGCCGCCATCGACGCCGACATTTTGGGCAGCGTCTACGAACAGTATTTATCGGTGATTTTGAAAAAAACGCCTGCGCGGGCGTCGCTGAAAAAAGACGAGGCGCACCGAAAAGAACAGGGAATCTACTACACGCCGACGTACATTGTCGACTATATCGTCAAAAACACGCTTGGCGAGGTGTTGAAGGGCAAAAAGCCGGAAGAAGCCGACAAAATCAAGGTCTTGGACATGGCTTGCGGCTCGGGCTCTTTTCTCTTGAAAGCGTTTGACACGATGGACGACTATTACCGCCAAAAGGACAAGGACTATTCCCAGTCCAAGCTGGACTTAGAGTCCGAATCCGCCAAGGTCACGCGCAAAACCAAGATTTTGAAAAACAACATTTACGGCGTCGACTTGGACCCAAAAGCCGTGGAAATCGCCCAACTCAACCTGTTGCTCAAAGCGGCGGAAACCAAGCACCGCCTGCCAGACCTGCGCGAAAACGTCAAATGCGGCAACTCGCTAATCGACGACTCCGCAGTCGCCGGAGACAAAGCATTCGACTGGAACCAGCAATTTCCCCAAATAACGCAAAACGGCGGTTTTGACGTAATAATCGGAAACCCGCCCTACATCAGAAATAGAGGCTTCTTTTTTCAGAATGATGATATACGGATAAGTTGATGCGTCCTTAAAGACGCGAATATTAGACGCGTCTACAATTTCAACTATTTTGCAGTTATCCAAAATATACTTTCTAAGTGTTTTTGCATAACTCGCAATAGCATACTTGTTTGAAGTGATAAACCCAAGCGCCCCGCCAGGCTTTAGCAAACGAATAGCTTTCTCAAAAAATAGCTGATAAATATCGTATTGTCCGGTTGCGGTAGTATAGTTGGCTTCAAACAACTTTTTTTCAGACTCATCGAGCTCTCTATTTCTGATATAGGGCGGGTTTCCGATTATTACGTCAAAACCGCCGTTTT
>DAHXMR010000102.1 GCA_027371655.1 Microcaldota archaeon | reverse complement strand
GACCACGGGCTAAAGCCCGTGGCTTCAATGCAAGCATCTCGAATCGCCACGGGTCGCACATTGCAAATTCGGGTCGCTCCTCGGCTCGGTTGCAAGCGAAGCTTGCAAATCTTCGACCGCAGCCGAAGTATCTTAAAAGCCGCGGATTCCGCGACCCGTGTTCGTTCATTGAAAGAGGCGCAGCGGGCGCAAAAATGGCTTTTTGCGGCTTTTTTCAGAAGGGATTAAAAGCGAGAAACCGCACGAAACTCCTTATCGGAGGCGGAACGCTCGCATGGAACCACTCAAGGGCCGAAAGAAACATCAAGGCGAAGAAACCGGCGTCAGGCAGCACCACCTTGGGTACGACGCGGACGACGTGGGCACCTTTGAAGCGCGCGAGATTGCGCTTCCCAAGGGCTTCGGCCCGTGGGTGGTGCCCGGCATGGGCCGCGGGTTCAAAAGCAGGGGAGTCGAGGTGTTCAGGCGGAAGGAGCGGCGCAAATTCAACATCCCGGTAAAAACCGAGCGACGCGTGGAATCGCCGTGGGCGGCGTACGGCCTGAGGGTCGGCGCGCACGAGATGGAAATTCCGCAGGAAACGCTTCAGGAATTCGTAATAAAGAATCCCTTGGTGCAGAAGTTGCGCGAGAAGCACGGCGTGAGCATCGACAACCGGCCCTCCAAGGGAATCGTCGAAATAAGCCGCAGGGCTTCGGGGATTGCGAGGGCTGGCAACGCGCATAACGTGCACCGCGCGTTCAGGGAATTCGTGGAACTCGCGCGCCAGCACGCGAAAGAAAAGCGCGGATAGGGGGGTTTGGCCCACAATGGCTTTTGCAAGGCGCGGCGGATTCAGGCGCGGGTATCTTTTTCCCGAGCTTTCGGGGAAGGCGGGGATAGAAAAAGCCCGAACGAACCGGTTGCTTTTACTGCCCCATATCGAAAAAGAAACGAAAGGCCTCGGCTGGGCTTTCAAAGAGTCGGCATTGCAGTACTATTCGCCAGCTCGACGGCCCGAGTCGGGCTTCGAGGAGCATCTGCGGCGCGAAATTGAAAAATCCGAACGGGACGGGAGAAAGCTGCACGTGCTTGAAATCGGTGTTGGAACGGGCCGGCAGTGGGCGGAATTCCTGAAAAAGCACGGGAACGATTTCAAATTCCACGCGACCGCGCTCACGCGCGAATTCCTCCATCCATCTTTCACCGCGCTTGTCCCAAAAGAACGCATCACCCTAGTAAACGCGGCCAGTATTTACAAGAAATTCAAGCCCGGTTATTTTGACTTGGTTTTATCACACATGGGCACGCACTACCAAGAAAAAGAAGCGCTTGAAGCCATTCTCCATGTGCTCAAGCCAGGCGGGGAAGCGATGGTAACTGTATCGGAATTTGCAAAGATACCCGTCCAAACCGGCGAACACGCAAAACACTACGAAACTTTGGACGTTCTGCCCAGCGAGACGGGCTATTTCTACCACATACGCAAGAAAGCCCAAAAGTAGCTGCTATACGGGTTTACGGAAGCAGACGCAACAAAAAGCGCCTGTTTTAAAAGCGCGGGAAACGCGTTTTTGCGTGGACTTTCGCGCGCGGCTTTTTGCCGCAATGCTTGCCTGCACGCTCCTTCTTTCAGCGGGCGCAAGCGCGAAAAGCTTCTACTTCCCAAACGCAAACCTGTTTTACGAAGTGCAGCCCGACGGCTCCATAAACGTCGTTGAAAACCTGACTTTTTCGTTCGACGGCTCGTTTTCATGGGCGTACCGCGACATTCCCCTGCAAGGCGGGCAGGAAATCGACAACGTAGAAGTGCGCGAAAACGCGGGAAGCCTCAACCCGCTTGCCGATTACGGCACGCAGCGAACGGAAAACGGAATCAGGATAAATTGGAATTACCAGGCCGAAGGCGGAGAGAAAACGTTTTCCATACGCTACCGCCTGAAAAACGCGGTTGACTCGCTTTCCGACGCGGACCAGTTCTATTGGAAGCTGTGGGGCGACGAATGGGACGCGCCGGTAAGCAAACTGCACGCGGAAGTGGTTTTCCCAAACAACCTTCCGCAGGATACGAAGGTGTGGGGCCATCCCTCGCTTGACGGCGGCATCAAATTCGAGGGGAACCGCGTTTTCGTCGACGTGCAAAACGTCCCGAAAAGGACGTTCGTCGAATTGCGCGCGCTGTTCGGCAAATCCGTGCTGCCCGGCGCGGCCTTTGTGGGCAAAAAAGAGGGAAGCCGCGCTGGGGTGGAGTCCGAGGAACAGTTCTTCAACATCACTACCAGCGCCGGGGGAATCTTTTCGTGGCTTTGGCCGCTTGCCACGCTCGCGGCCTTGGCGTATTTTTTTGCGAAAAACTATTTCGATTACGGGGTCGAGCCCAAGCCGGAGTTTTCAGGGATTTACGAGCGCGACATTCCCTTCGATGACCCGCCTTGGGCAGTGGATTACTTGATGAACCTCGGAATCAGCCAGAAATCCCTGTTGGCGACCTTGATGGATTTGGCGAGGAAGAAATTTGTTGAAATCGAAAAGACGAAGCGCAAGGTGCTCTTGGTTTTCGACCACGACGACTACAAGCTTACAATAACCCAAGCGGGAGCCAATGCCTTGCGGCAGGAAACTGGCCCGCTTTCCGGGCCCGAAGCAAAATTATTGCGCGTTTTGATAGAGTACTCGGACGCGAGCGGGGAGTCGTACGAGGTTGCGCTGAGCCAGTTGTCCGAAAAAATGAGGGCGAGGCGCACGCCGTTTTTCAGCGAATGGAGCGAAACTGCGTACAAGGGGATAAGCGACCATTACGACACCGGCGACGACTCGGGCTTCTGGAATTTCGAGGGCACGGAAAAATTCGACGCCGCGCTTTTGGCGTTTTGCTCCGCGGACCTGCTTATGCTTCTGGCACTTGGTTTTGCGGCGAACACCGCGCTCCTGCTTGTCCCCGTCTTGGTGGCTGCCGTCGGCCTCTTGTGGGGCTACGCGAAATTCCAAGGCGGTGACAAAGGCAAGCGGCAGGTGAACTTTTTCGAGTACCTAACGCACCGCATAAGAAAGCACCACTTGGTGGAAAACTCCGCGCTTGCGGTCATATTCTCCGTGGTAGGCATTCAACTGTTGTTCGCTTTTTCAGTAATAACCATGGACAACCTGTCCGCAATACTGGCGCAGCCGGCAGTACTTGCAGCATCCTTGTCGCTTGCAATCGTTTTCGCATTTTACATTGCAAGCGCGTTTTTGCTGAAAAAGGCGCTCCCGCGCCGCACGAAGATTGGCGCCGAGCATTATGCGCATTGGAGCGCCTTGAAAAAGTTCTTCGACGACTTCGGCTACATGAGGGAAAAAATCCCGCCCGACGTGGCGCTGTGGGAAAAGTACCTCGTGTACGCCACGGTTTTCGGCAATGCCGAGAAAGTGATAAACCAGCTGAACAAGGCGTTCCCCGATGTTTCGCGCTTCAGCAATTCAAGCTCGCTTTACTTCGCGTCGAATTCGGCGTTCTACTCCTCGTTCTCCTCAAGCTTTTCCAGCGCGTCAAGCGCATCCGCTTCCTCAAGCGGAAGCGGCGGCTTCGGCGGGGGAGGCGGCGGTGGCGGAGGAGGAGGCGGGGGAGGAGCGGGCTAAACCGGCTGGTCAGTTTTCCTGTTTTTCCAGAAGTATGAAGACCTTGCGCTTGCGCGCATTCTCGGGGTTCTCCGTGTGCAGCACGGTTTTGAATCCTTTTGCGCGGAATGCTTTCGCCGCAAGCATCGCCTGTTCCTCCGATTCGGGATAAAATTGTATTGCGGCCCTGCCGCCAACTTTGAGGACGCGCCAAAATTCGGACGCGCATTTGGCGAGCTTTTCTTTTTGCTCTTTTTCGGTTCCCTGCAAAAGCCACTGCAACGCCGATATTGAAATGAGTCCGCCGAAGGCGGCGTTTGGGAGTGGGATTTTTTGGAGGTCGCCTACGCGTGCGTCGAGTTTTTTTGCTTTTGCAAGTAGCACGAGGCGGGGGGAT
>DAHXMR010000066.1 GCA_027371655.1 Microcaldota archaeon | reverse complement strand
CCGTCCCGCGGAATTCGAACACGGTGATCGACATTTTCGGGAAGTAATATTCGAAGCTTGCGGTGGACGGGCCCGCTGCGGTTGTTGGCGCTATTTTCTGCGAGCGCTCGTTGTTGTCGTTCGCGTTGTCGGCCTTGAGCGTGTAAATCGTGGAATTTGCCACGGAATAGTTTTGCAATTGGATTTGCGCGGGAATTCCCCGCTCCAAATGCAAGTTCACCACCTGCACGAACAGTTTGGTGCCATCGCCGCTTTTGCTGGACGTGATGCTCAAATACGGGATTTGCACCGGGCCGAAGCCGTCGTCCCCCTGGAACGCCGGCTCGTTCGACGCGCTTGTTTCAAGCAAAACGTGGCCCGTGTGCTTTGACAAAAGCTGGAACAGATAATATTGCGGCCGCACAACCGGAGTGGCGTTCGTGCCGAAAAGCCGGGGCGACTGGTACCACACGTCCGCGTGCGCCACGCCCTCGCGCATCAATTGCTGGTAGCGCAGCGCGTTGGACAAGCCGTCGCAGGTCCACCACCTGCCCGCCACGTCCTCGTCGCTTGGCAGGCGCGCGTAATTGAACCACGTGCACGCGAACTCCGTTACCGCGAATTCTGGCGCCCTGCCAAGCACTCCTTGCGCGAATTCGCGCGTGTTCCTGAACGTCGCGTTCAATTCGGCCGCGACCGAGAGGGGGACGTAGTATTGGTATTCGCGGTAGTTTTTGCCGAAAATCTTCAATGGAATGGAAACGTTCTGCGTGCCGTCGAAGTACGAGAGGTTGGCGAAGAATGCCTTGGGGGCGGTGCCGTTTGCAGCGCTTTTTACCGCGAATTGGTGCACTCCGGGCGAGAGGGGCACTTTTGGAGTGGTGATGTTCTGCCAAACCGCATTGAGTTCCTGCGCCATTCCCCGCTGGAAGCCGCCGGCGGGCGCGGATGCGAAAAGCGCGCCGTCCGCGTACAAATTCACGGTGGCGTTGGTTCCCGCGAGCATGAAGTTGAACGAAAAGTTGCCGCCCTTGGCAAGCGAGTAATTGAAGGCAATCGTGCTGTTGGGGGCCTCAAGCGCGTTCGTAAGCTCGACGCGTTCGTTCGGCACGCCGCTTTTGTCGTAAGCGTGGTAGATGAGGAAATCCGCGTCAGCGCCCATCTGCGAAAGCGCGTTCTGCATCCACGAATTGAGCAGGCCCAACCAGCCTGCCGCGGGCGCGCCCGGCGTGTAACCCATTACCGGCACGCCGCACTTTATCCCCGCGTCCGCCTGTTTCATCGCGTCGCAATGCCGTTTCGCAAGGATTCCATACTCCGTTCCCGCGGCGGGAAGCAGTTGCGGGGCCGTGGACATGTTCCACTGCCAGGTGCTGTAAAGCTCGTTGCCGATTTCCCAGTAAGTCACGTTGAATCCCATGTGCCTGTTGAGGTAGTCGACCATTCCCGCGCTGTAGCTTGGAAGCATCGAATTGCGGCCGTCCACCGCGGAACCGTTGCCCACCAAGCCGACGGTGGCGACCATCTGGCTTGCGCCTACTTGTGCCATGTAGCGCGAAATGTTGTCGTCGAAGGCGGCGTCTTGCGCGGGGTTGGAACACGATTGGAACCATCCCCCATTGCACCCGCGCATGTAAAACGGCACGTGCGTTTCGTTGTCGCACTTGTCCCACATGAACGTGTTCGCGCTGCAGCCGCCGAAACGCACCTCGTTTATGCCCATGTCGCGCAAAAGCGCGATTCTCTGGCTGTCGAAAATTTTCTGGGGCCCGTTCCACGCGATTTGCGACCACACTCCGCCGCCGGTCCACCTTCCAGAAAGTTCGAATCCCTGGCCGAACAGCCCCCGCCCAATTTCACTCGTAATGTTGCTTGCATCCACTGCGATGGCTTCCTCGGGCAAAACAGTGGCAACGTTGCTTTGGTACCACGCACTGTCCTGCGGCCCTCCGTTCGTGTGCACGCGCACCGCGCAGCTGAAATTGTCACCGACCGATGCGTTGAATTGCGACAAATTCAACGTGCTTGCGACCGCGCCAGGAACTATCGAGTTGTTTCCCGCGTACCACCACAAGTTCTGCGTCGGAAAACCGTTCTTGTACCACTGGTACTCGAAACTAATGCCTGAAGAATCGTCCTCCAATTCGGAATCATATTCCGATATCTTGCACTCAAGTTGCGTGTCGCCGGGGAAAATTTCGTCCACCACGCGAGGAGGCTCCGACAGGCCCAGCACAGGGCAATTGAGCGGCCGCGATGCGTTGCCTCCCGCGCTGCAAACGCCCGCAACGCACGAGAGAATGGACGCGTTGTAAACCGAAAAATTCACGGTCGCAAAAAGCGTCCCATTTTGGGAAGAAACGCCAAGCAAACCAACGCTTACGCCAGTCTTCTGCGCCAGGAAATGATTCAACGCGCTCTGCTGGCCCACCGAATAAGTGCAGTCCGAAGAATAAGGAGCGCAAACCACGTTGTCCGACAAATTTGAAACATTGAACGCTATTTGGGGCGACACACCCGCAACAAAATCCACAATAGAGTAATTCATGCCGTTTGCCAGAACGTAATCCCCTGCGCTCAGGTTATACTTCGCGGTTTTCACAAGCGCGGACGCGCCAAGCTCTATGGTGAAATTGTCCGACCAATTCGTGCCAGCGGCAACAAGCCGATACCTGCTTGCAGGAGGATTGCCCCCGCCCCACCAGCCGTACCAGTGCAAGCCAATTCCCGAACCCAAAACCGGTTCCTTGCCCGGAATTTGGTACGCATTGGTAAACTCGGTAGTCATGTCGTTTGCAACCGTGCCCCACTTGTCGAAGCCGAACTTGAACATTCCCCCGTTTTCGAACCCGCCTGCATCCTTGTTTATCGAAACCCGCGCTGCCGCAACGCTCGCGATGCCAACGAGCGTGAACTGTTCCGCGT
>DAHXMR010000083.1 GCA_027371655.1 Microcaldota archaeon | reverse complement strand
CGCCGAACGGCTGTTTAGCAAGCCACCCGTAAGCCTCCCGCAAATCTTCGCCAAAATGGACTTCAGAATTCGCGATTCCTGTCGGATAGTATTCGAGCAAAATAAGCATGGCCAAAGCCACTGCCGCTAAGCTACCAAACTTTGTTGATTCGATTATTTTTTTTGCGCCAATTGCTGCAAGGATGCTCAAGCCAAATATCATAAGCATTGAAAATTGGGGGACGAACCTCAGGCTCTTGAAAACAGGCACGAGCTGGTAAGCCAAATAATAGGGTCCTGGGCCCAGTTCAACGCCAGCAAGTTTGACCGTTGCGCCAAGTGAAAACAAAAATCCGACCGCGGCGCAAGCAGCGAAAAAAAACTTGAAGAAGTTGTTTTGAGGGGAAAAATCAATCGCCAACTCGTTCTTTTTAACCGACAGAAAAGCGAAAACCGACAGAAGCAGGACGGAAAAGCCCACGAACAGGGGCATTACAAAGCCGTGGCCGCCGAACTTCGCCGAAAATCCCCCGTACAGCAGGTTTTCGGATGGAACCGATGCGAACGACAAAAGGTCCGCCCCGAAAACCACCGCTTCATTGAGCGTTCGTACGTTGCCCTTGGCTGCCTCAAAGATGTAAGGCGCATAAAGCGGTGCCAGCAAAGCGCACAAAACCACCGTTCCAAACGCGAGTTTGGCCAGTTTTTCCCCGCTTACCAGCTTCCTTCTGAAAACAAGCAAGAACAGCAAATACAAGCTCCACACCATCGCCAAAATGACCGTGTTGTAGCCCAGCGACAAAGCTTGCAAAAATGCGAAAAAGAACGCCAAAAACAGGTTGCGGTTTGTTGGCATTTCAAAGAAATTCACCAAAAAAAGCATTGAAAGAGGGATCCACTGGGCCGATAGCAGCTGCAAATGGGGCAAGTGAGCTATTTTGTAGGGATAGAACGCGAAAACCAGCCCTGCAATTATTGAGGCATTGTGACTACTGGTAACACGTTTTGCCAGCAAATACATTGCAAAACCAGACAAAACAAAAGTCAAAATTACTGAAAAATTATAGGTCAGAACGAGGTTCTTGGTAAAAACATAAACTGGAAACGCCACAATCGCGTTTGATAACATATTTTCAGAATAGGCAAAAACGTTTTTGTGGGGGTAAAAAATTGGGGCGTCAAAAAAACCAAGCGGGTTCGTGAAAGCGCTATGGAAATCCCAGCCAAGCACCCAAATGCTGAAAAGGGAGTCGCCCTCGTCTCCAAGAACGCTGGAACCCAAATTGGGCAAAACCGGCAAAAACCAGATAAAAGTGACTGCCATAAACAGGAAAAAAGCGGACACTGGCTGTTTGAAGTCAATCGCCTTTTGATGCAAACTCATTTGCCGAAACCCGCTTTCTAACGGTATAGCCTTCCTTGAAAGTTTTCCGAAAGAATTTTGTAGTACTTGTTCTTAATAGCTTTCAGAACCCGCCCCATGTTAGAAAGTTTTGCCGACGACTTGCGAAAGCAACGACACGCTGCACGGAAGCTTGAAATACCAAACACCACTACAAGTTTACCGAACCAAACAAGAAAAATGGAGACATATCCGCTGTCACATAACCGGTAAAGTATATTTTTCGACGAAGTTGCGGCTTGCGCCACAGATGATGCCGAGCGGGCTTGCCAAGATGTCCAAACAATCAAAAATAATCTGCGTCATTCCGGCCTACAACGAGCAGTCCCGTGTCAGCTCGGTCGTGAACGCTTGCCAGAAATATTGCCGGACTATTTTAGTCGTTGACGATGGAAGCAAGGATGACACGGCTATCGCTGCAGGCAATGCGGGCGCAACGGTCCTGCGGCATCCCGTCAATATGGGCGCGGGCTTTGCGACCATAACCGGGTGCAGATACGCGTTCGAAAAACTCGGCGCTGACGCGGTGGTCACCATAGACGCCGACGGCCAGCATCCACCAAAGCTCGTTCCGGAACTGCTCCGTAAAATAGGTGAGGGGTACGACCTGGTATTCACGACCCGCATGGCAAAAAACGGGCAAATGCCGCTTGAAAAGCGCGCGGGAAACTGGTTTTTGACCGCGGCGACAAACATCGCTTGCGGGGGGAATTTTTCAGACACGCAATCCGGCTTCAAGGCGTTCACGCGCAAGGCATTCCAAAAGCTTGAAATCGAAGGCACCGGATACGAATTCTGTTCGGAAATGGCCGCCGAAGTCGCGCGCAACAGGCTAAAATACTGCGAAGTGGAAATTCCTGCTGAATACGATGCCTGGACTAGGGTAAAAGGTACGGATATCGTGGCGGGAATCAGGATATTCGAAAAACTCCTGTGGTGGAGGGCTTTCAGATGGAAATAACCGTCGTGCAGATAGCTGCTCTAGCCGTGGGGCTGTTTTTTATGTACAACGCCTACGTTCAGTACCGGAAAAAAATATTCGACTCCTCGGATCTCGCCGTGTGGGCGATCGTGTGGGGCGGTCTGATAGCCGCATCCCTGTTTTCCGGCTACGTCGCGGCGCTCACTACCATCGTATGGAGCTACCGCATCATTGATTTGGCGAGTATTTTCGCCATAGTCCTGCTCTTCGCCTTGCAGTTTCACTTTTACAAGCAGTTGCGGTTGTACCAAAAGAAAACCGAGGAGCTGGTAAGGCAAAAAGCCTTCGAAAGCGCAAAAGAACCGCCTTCAAAGCGAGCGTAAAAATTTCCCCGCCGCCATTTCCATTTTCGTGGAATACTGCCCGCGCAGGGCGTTCCAAAGCATGGAAAGCACGCGCATGGGGTGCCAGAGCGATTTGTGCAGCAGGAATTCCATGTACATCCGCATCCTCGCCGATGCGAGGGCGCCGAAATCCGCGCGCCAGGCGGGGGAAAAGGTAAGCTGTTCGTAGGACGAGTAATCCCATTTTTGCTTTGAAACGCGGGCGCCTGGAAGGGGCGCCATTATGAACACGGCGATTTCATCAACTCCTACTTTTGCGAGCTTTTTCGCGTATTCGACTGAAAGCGCGCGGTCGGAATCGCCTTCGCCGGGATAGCCTATCACAAAACACGCCTGCGCGGATATCCCAAGCGCGGACATTTTTTTGAGCATCTTTTCGGCGTAAGCGTAGTCGAAGGGCTTTCCCATCAATCCCAAAACGGCCTTGGAGCCGGTTTCCGGGGAAATGGAAATGTAATCGCAGCCCGCCTTCGCCATGATTTCGAGGGTTTCCTCGTCGAGGGTTTCGACCTTGGTGCCAGACACGAGCTTCCAGGAGATTTCCAGCTTCCTGGAAATTATTTCCCTTGAAATTTCCTTCATCCGTCCCTTGTCCACCGTTGGGTTGAAGTCTTCGAAGTGGAAGTCCGCCACGCCCAGCTTTTCGTTCCAGTGCGCCAGTTCGTCAACAACGTTTTTGGCCGAGCGCGCCGCCCACCTGTTTTTCCAGACCGCGGGGACGACGCAGAAGCCGCAGTTGAACGGGCAGCCCCTTGAGGAAAGGATTGGCAGATACTTCCCGTGGACGGGACCGTGCGCGAATCCAAGCCGCCAATAATTTTCAAGGGGGAAAAGGTCCCAGGCGGGAAACGGGACTGCATCCAAGTCCGCCATCCTGCAAACCGCTTGCTCGGAATGCACTTTGTTCCCGTGCTTGAACGCGATGCCCGGACCGGAGCCGATTTTCTTGAGGGAAATTTTTTCGAACACCGCCGCGGGGTCTCCCAGGACCACGAAGTCCGCGCCCGCGTCCAAAAACGGCTTGGGCTCGGAGGTGGGGACTATGCCGGAAAAGAACAATTTGGCCTTGAAACCGGATTTTATTTTGAGGGCAAGGCTTGAAACGAATGCGAAGGGCACGGTGGAATATACCGCGGTGCTTGTCATTATGCCGACGAAGTCGGAGTCCTTGTCAATCAGCGCGAGGGTTTCTGTTTCGGAAAGGCCGGCGAGGGCGAATTTTCCGAAGCCGGTCATCTGCCGCGGCTTTTCGCCGAAGCAGTCGACGACTTTAACGTCCACGCCGCGCTGCCTGAGGAAGCCCGCAAAAATCGCGGTTTCAACCGGCAGGAAAGGCACCCCGCTCCCGAACAGGTCGCCTTTTTGCAGAAGAAGCGGGGGGGCAATCAGGGTTATTTTCATTTCAATCAAGCGTCTGGTAGTTTTGGAACCGTTCAAGCGCCGCGCCCCACGCCTGCCGCGGCCTGGCCGCTTTGATGTGCTCGGCGGTGGCAAAGCCCGTGTCAGGGCAGTCCATCATTCCCAGGTAGATGAACAATCCCTGCCTGCCAATCGAGTATATGTT
>DAHXMR010000072.1 GCA_027371655.1 Microcaldota archaeon | reverse complement strand
AATCAGGGAACTTGCGGCAACCGCGCAGTCGCAATAGCTTGCTGCCTGCAAAGGGTTCCCGCTTATTTTTTTCCGTTTTTCCTGCTAATGCGTTTAATGGTTTCTTTGGCCCATTCTTGGAATTCCCGATGCTCTTCCGGCGTCACCCTGTACGCCGCAAGGACTTTTTCCAATTGCTTGGGGGTCAATGGGCTTTTTTGAAGCAGTTCTTTCCGAAGCAGCCCGCTTTGACCGGTGAGGTCTTCTTCCTTAGCCTGCCTCGACGCGGGCCACGCCATGAATTTTGGGTCGATGAAGGTTATCCGCCCGCTTTTCCGGTTGTAAATGATGTTGCTTGGGTGCGGGTGGCCGTGCGCGATTCCCGCGTCGTGCATTTTGCGCAAAAGCCGCGCCGCTTTCCGCAGCCCGCCAAGCCAGGCTTCCCGCGAATTAGGCTCACGGCCCAATTCGAATAAGCTTGGCCCTTCCTCGAACTTGCTTACGTAAAAATGTGCGCCGTGCTCGTCTTCGTAATGCGCCATGGGCTCCTCGAAGGGAATTCTCTTTGAAATTATGAGGCCCATCCGTTTGGTCAGGTCTTTTTGCTCGGAGCCTCCGATGATATCGGGAAAGTGCACTTTTCTTACTATCAGCTTGAGCCGCTTGGGCGGGTTTGCCGTTTCGTATATCCCCACCCAGTCCACGCCCGAGTGAGAATTCCCCTTATCAAGCTGCGTCCACCCATGGGGGTTCCCAAGCTGGGCTTCAAACTTTTTCCTAAGCGTGATGCGCCTGATGCCCGGCGCGGGATTTTTTATGGTCTTGAACGCGGATGCCATGAACGTTAGCCAGCCCGATTCAAACTTGCTCAAACTTGCCGGTTATTCCCCTTCTTCCCCGCCCGCATCCCCGGCCTGGGGCGCTTTCGATTCGAGGCGTATGCAATAAGTGGTGCGGTAGAGCTCTTTCCCTTCCTTGCGCCCGGCAAGGGTGCGCGAGGTGTTGTAGTGCGCCTTGAGCCAGCCCAGGGCCTCGTGCGCCGACTGCTTGCTTGAAATGTACATGTCCAAGCCCTCCTTCTTCTCCCGGTCAAAATCGCACGTCCATAGCAAAGCTGCAACCGTTCGAATGCAAAAAGCCGCCCGCACAACAGGAATATTAGCAACTTGCGCAACAAAAATAATGGACAAAAATGAAAACCTGCCC
>DAHXMR010000057.1 GCA_027371655.1 Microcaldota archaeon | reverse complement strand
AGAAGCGGTGGCAATGGGTGCGGACGCGGTCGGTTATACTTTGTACGTCGGCTCGCCGGCGCAGGACCGCGACATCGCGCAGCTTAACCGGGTGCGCGCGGAGTGCGACAAGTACGGAATGCCCCTGATCGTGTGGTCCTACCCCCGTGGGGAGGCAATCGGCCAGAAGGGCGGGAACGACACTCTTTACGCGGTGGACTACGCGGCGCGCGTTGCCAACGAGCTTGGCGCGGACATCGTGAAGGTCAACATCCCCAAGAAGGTAAAGCCGGAAAAACTGGAAGCGTACCAAAAATTGTGCTCAAAGGACGAGGACTACAAAAAATACCTCGAGCTTGAGAACGATTCGGACGAGAACCGCATGCGCCGCGTCGTGGAATCCGCGGGCAGGACAATGGTGCTGATTTCCGGCGGGGAAAAAGCGGGCGACGAGGAAATGCTGCGCCGCATGGACTTCATAATGAAGGCCGGCGTGACGGGCATAATCTTCGGACGCAACATGTGGCAGCGCAAGCAAGCCGACGCCATTGCGCTCATAAAGAAGTTCAAGGAAATGATGGCAAAGCACGGCCGCTGAAAAACCCTACTTTTTGAATTTCTTTTTCAGCACTTTCCACGCGACGGGCGCGATGGACACCGCGATTATGGCCAGCATCAGCGCGCTGAGCGCCTGCACGAGGCCGGGAAACAGGGTTCCCAAAAAGAATCCGGCCAATGCCATTACGGTCACCCACGCGAAGCCGCCGGCCACGTTGTAAATCAAAAACGTGTGGTAATCCATGTCCCCGGTGCCGGCCATCGTGGGCGCGATGGTGCGCACGACCGGGACGAAGCGCGCGAGGAAAATCGTCCAATCCCCGTATTTTGCGTAAAATTTGCGCGTTTTCTCCAAGTTCTCCTTGTTAAGGTAATCGGACAAAAAGTGCCCCTTCTTTTCGAACACCCGTTTGCCGAAGCGGCTTCCCAAATAATACCCGAAGGAGTCGCCGATTGCCGCGGCTACAAAGCACACGAGGATGGTTTCGGGCAGCCCGAACACCCCCTGCGCGGCAAGCAGTCCCGCGGTGAACAGAAGCGTGTCCCCGGGCAGGAAAAAGCCTATCAAAAGGCCGGTTTCGGAGAACACTATGAGGAAAAGCGCGAGGTACCCGAACGATACCAGCACCTGCGTGACGTCGAAAATGTCCAACACGGGCAATCAACCGCGAAAAATCAGGCGGCCAACGAATATTAAACCCGCGCGGCGCCAAAGCAAGGCATATAAATATGAATAGTGTGAATAGTATGTTATGCACGAAGAACACGGGCTTTACGGGACCGCGGTTGTGGGCGAGCGGGGGCAGATAGTGCTGCCGCAGGAGGCCCGCAAGAAGTTCGGCATAAAGCCCAAGGACAAGCTCGTGGTGTTCGGCAAGCCCGGCCGCGGGATAATCCTTGTGAAGGCCGACAAGATGCGGAAATTCGCGATCCAGATACTGAAAGGCCTCGAATAACCCAATCCCACGAAACCGCGTTTGCGGCGGACGCGGCGCAGTTGCCTCAATCCGCCTGCCGTTGCCCGTTGTTTTTGCCGTTCACCCAAACTCTTTACGAAGTGTTTTCCCGCCCCATGCCCCAGAACGCGATAGAAACCACGAATCTCGTGAAGCGCTTCGGCGAATTCACGGCAGTGGACGGCATCAACCTGAAAATCAGGCGGGGCGAACTGTTCGGCTTTTTGGGGCCAAACGGAGCGGGCAAGACCACGACCATCAGGATGCTGACAACCCTTACCTCGCCGACTTCGGGAAAGGCCGTGGTGGCCGGCTTCGACGTAGCCGATGAGCCGTCGGAGGTTCGGGCGAAGATAGGCGTGGTGCCCCAGGCGTTCTCGCTTTTCGAGGAACTGACGCCCCTTGAAAACCTCTGGTACATAGGCAAGCTCAACGGGATGAAGGATTCCGAAATACGCCCGCGCAGCGAGGAGCTTTTGAAAACCGTCACGCTTTTCGACAAGAGGGACGTGAAAACCGGCGGCTTCTCGGGGGGAATGAAGCAGCGCATGTCGGTTGCCGCCGGGCTTTTGCACGAGCCCGAAATACTTTTCATGGACGAGCCCACCACCGGCCTTGACCCGCAAAGCCGCATCGCATTGCGCGACCTCACCGGGGAACTGAACAAGGACCACGGCATCACCATCGTCTACACCACGCACGACATGGAGGAGGCCGACAAACTCTGCCACCGCATCGCCATAATGGACCACGGCAGCATAATCGCGCTTGGAAGCTCAAGCGAATTGAAGCAGGAGGTGTCCGAAAGCGGGATAATCGACGTCAATGCCCCAGGCGTGCCCGACGGCGTTGTGAAAAAGCTGAAAACCGTGCCCTCCGTGCGTTCGGTCGAACGCGTTGGCGACAACCTGCTCATACGCACCGCGAAGATGAAGGACGCGTTCTGCGACCTGCCGGCGTTTTTCAGGGACCAGAAGCAGGAAATACTGGGCATCAGGCAGCAAAACGTCTCCCTAGAAGACGTGTTCATCAAGCTCACAAGCAGGAAACTTCGCGACTAGCAACAGATGGCAACAAGCGCAAGCGATAACAAGGGAGTTTTTGCAACATGGCAAACGGCGCAAAGGCGAAAGAACCGGAACGGATGGTCGACTTCGAAAAAATCGGGGCGATCATGCGCAAGAACTGGATGGTGATGCGGTCGGACCGCACGCGCCTCACCCTGCTGCTTTTCTTCCCGATAATAATGATAAGCCTGTTCGGGTTCAGCACCGGCGTCACGCCGAAGCATCTGGCCATCGCGATAGCCGACTACGACCAGAGCCCGCTTTCCACCCAGCTTTCCCAGCAGCTGCAAGGCGTGCAGGCCCTGAGCGTGAAATACTATGTTGGCACCGAGTCCGAGGGCAAGAAAATGCTGGACGAGGGCAAAGTCAAGGCGCTTCTCATCATACCCCCCGGGTTCGGGGCAACGGTCGAAAGCGGCCAAACCGCGACTTTGAGGATGATGGCCGACGAGTCCGACTCGTCCGTCGCACAGGTCGCAAAGGGAAGCATACAGGCGTTCGTGAAGCAATTCTCCACGCAAACGGCGGCAAGCCGCATCCGCAGCCTTCAGGCAAAAACCCTTGACGCGGAAAAACAAATCTCAAACGCGGAGGCGATTGCCGGGGGCCTGCCAAACACGCAGGCAGCAGGCACGGCCGCGCAAAAGTCCCTCTCTTTGGCGCAGGCGACGCTGGGGCAAAACACCGCGGCGATGCGGCAAATCTCGCAGGCGCTTGCAAGCGCGATGTTCATGCCCGCGAACCCCGACCTTTTGAAGACATCGGCTTTCGGCGACGACTTCTCGCGCGCGGTTGCAGTGAAGGAAATCGGCCAGGACCAGGCGACATTGGGCCAGGTCGCCTCCTACAACGCGCTGATTGCCGGAAACCAGTATGCGCTTGTGCAGGCCGGCGCGGCAAACGCGATTGTCCTTGGCATGCAGCGTTCCGAAATCGCAAGAACTGCGGCGCTGCAGAACTCGATGGCAAGCCTTGAAAATGCCAAGGCCTCGCTTGCGGAATTTTCCGGGCTGAACGTGCAAGCGCTTGGCAATCCCATAAACATAGAGGAAAGCGCGCCCTACGGAAGGCGCGAAAACATAGACTTCGTGGTGCCAAGCATGATTGCCATGATAATATTCCAGGGCGCGACCATGGGCATGGGCCGCGCGATTGCGGGCGAGCGCAAGGACGGCTCGCTCACGCGCGTGTTCCTCACGCCCACCTCCAACACCACCATTCTCGTGGGCACCCAGCTTTTCTACGTCGTGCTGGAAAGCATACGCTCCGCGCTCATAATCCTGATGGCGATGGTGCTGTTCGGAATAAAGGTTTCGGGAAGCCCCCTTGACATAGGCGTGATAATCGTGCTTTTCGCAAGCGGCGCAACGGGCATCGGCCTTCTGCTTTCCTCGCTCTCCCAAAGCGAAGAACAGTTCCAGCCAATGGCGATGCTGGTCAGCCTTCCCACGATGTTCCTGTCAGGCGTGTTCTTCCCCATCCAGACCATGCCGCCGCTTTTGCAGTCCATAGCGCAAACCCTGCCGGTGTACTACGCGGCGGACGCGCTGCGCGGCATAATGATAAAGGGATTCGCCATCTCCGTCGTGCTGCCCGACGTGGCGTTCCTGGCAATATTCGCAATCGCCACCATAGGCGGCTCGCTTTTGGTGTTCAAAAGGGAAACCCTCTGAAAGGGCAATTCGCCCCGCATGCAAGAAAATGCTGGAAAATCAAAAACCAATAAAACAAAAAATAAAGCAACAAAAAGGAATCAAATCGGTGATGTAAAAATGAAAAAGCAACTCGCGTTCCTGTTCATGTTCCTGTTTGCGGCAAGCGCAAGCGCGCTGATCCGCCCCGATGTCCGCGTAACGGATTACGCTTTGCAAAGCCTCGAGCCCGGTGGAAGCGGCAGGCTCGTTGTGCAGCTTGAGAACGAGGGAAAGGACGACTGCGCCTACCGCGTGATAGCGCAGGCAACTGCCATGTCGCCTTTGAGCGTAACCGGCCCCGCTACGGTAGTAATCGGCGACTTGTGCACATCTGCGGGCGCTAAAAACGCCTCGTTCACCCTTGGCGCGGACGACAATGCCGTGGTCGGCAATTATCCGGTCACGATCTCGGTGACGTATGAGAGCAATTATGCGGCGCAATACTCCACCACCGAAACCGCGAGCGTGAAAATCAACGGAACGCCAAAGCTGCGCGGCCAGGTCACAAACACGCAGCCCCTTGACGTGCACGCCGGGGACACCGCGACCATAGAGGTGACCCTTGAAAACGACGGCGCGATGGACGCGAAAATAGTGAGCGCGGCCTTGTCCGCGGACGCGCCCCTTGAGGTGAAGGAGGGCTCCAAGACCGCGGTAATCCCGTTGATTGGGGCAAGAACCAGCGCCAAACTGTATTACACCGTTTTCGTGCCCGAAAACGCGCAGCCCGGAAACTATGCCTTGATGCTTTACGCGTCGTACACAAACGGCAACGGACGACCGGAAAGCAAGTTGATGCAGCTCTCCCTGTACGTTGCGCCCAAGGCGAAGTTCGCCTCCGGCGGCGATAGCAGGGCGTATTACGCGGGAGCGGACTTGCAGACAGCGAAAATCACCCTGTCAAACACCGGCACCGCGAAAGCGAAAAAAATCCATTTGCGCCTGGTGCCGCAGTACCCGTTTTCGACCGACGGAAGCGAACGCTACGTAACGGAACTTGCGCCCTCCGCGTCGGCG
>DAHXMR010000056.1 GCA_027371655.1 Microcaldota archaeon | reverse complement strand
GCGTCCCTGCTCGTGAGCAGTATTTCGCCTGCACCGAGTTCCTCGGCCCTGCGGGCCCATTCCACCGCATCCATTCCCGTGTTTTGCGTGCCAGCGCGAGAAAAAACGTTCCAGTTCCCGAACGCGTTTTTCTTGGCGTCTATTGCCACCACCACGCACTGCGAGCCGTACTCCCTTGCCGCGCGCGATATGAGCTTCGGGTTTGCGATTGCCGCGGAGTTCACCGAAACTTTGTCGCAGCCCGCTGCAAGCGCGCGGGAAAAATCCTCCACGCAGCGCACGCCCCCACCCACCGTGAGGGGCACGAAAACGTTTTGCGAAACCCTTTCCACTACGTCGAAAAGCGCGTCCCTGTTCGCGATTGTCGCGGCAATGTCAAGGAAAACCAATTCATCCGCCCCCTCCTCGCAGTAGCGCGACGCGAGTTCCACCGGGTCCCCCGCACGCGCAAGGCCCTTGAAATTCACGCCCTTCACCACGCCCTCGCGCCTCACATCAAGGCAGGGGATTATTCTCTTTGCAAGCATCTTTCATCAACCGAATTCCGCCAACGCGTCTTTCAATGAAAACTTTTTCTCGTAAAGCGCCTTTCCCACAACCGCGGAAATTGCGCCGGCTCGTTCAAGCGCTTTCAAATCTTCAAGGCACGACACGCCCCCCGAGGCTATCACCGGGATTTTCACCGCGCGCACCACTTCCCCGACAAGCTTGCAATTCGGGCCCTGCAATGCCCCGTCGCGGGAAACGTCGGTGACAAGCACCGAGCACGCGCCAAGGGCCTGCGCACGAGTTGCCGCCTCTTGCGCGGGCACGCCGGTGTCTTGCACCCAGCCCTTGGTGCACACTTTGCCCCGCTTGCAGTCTATTGCGGCAATAAGCCGGCCGGGAAACGCTTCGAACACACCCCTTGCGGTTTTGGAAAACAGGCTTGTTCCCAAGACCACTTTTTCCGCGCCACGCTCCAATGCATTCCGCACCTGCTCCTGCGTGCGCAAGCCCCCGCCAAAGTGCACCGCCACGCCCAAGGCCGCAATTTGCTTCAATGCATCCAAACTTTTGGGGCTGCCGCAAAACGCGCCGTCCAAATCCTCAAGGTGCAGCTTGTTCGCCCCCTGTTTTTTCCAAAAAACCGCGGCATCAAGCGGGTTTTCAAAATAAACCTTTTGCGAGGCGAGGCGGCCGCGATCAAGCCGCACGCATTTCCCGTTGGCAATATCTATTGCCGGAATAATTTCCATTTCAAATCACGTTTTGCAAAACTCAACAAAATTTTCCAAAATCTTCAAGCCAGCGTCCCCGCTTTTTTCGGGGTGGAACTGGGTTGCGAACAGCTTTTGCTGTTCGTCCTCGGCCGCGCTTGCAAACCTTGTTTTTCCATAAGTTGTCCACGCAGAAACATCCGCCCGCCGGCGGGGTTTTGCGTAATACGAGTGCACAAAATACGCCCACGAGCCGTTTTCCACGCCACGAAAAAGCACGCTTTCCTTCGGGAACTCAAGCTTGTTCCATCCCACCTGCGGCACCTTTAATCCCCGCCCCGTGAAGCGCACGACCTTCCCCGAAAACGCGCCAAGCCCCCCGGCAGAGCTTTTGCCCGAAAACGTTTCCGCGCTTTCGTCAAACAACAACTGCATGCCAAGGCAGATTCCAAGCAATGGCTTTTTCCCGAAACAGGATTCGGCAAATTTGTCAAGCCCTGTTTCGGCAAGCCCGCTTATCCCTGCCCCGAATGCGCCTACTCCGGGCAGCACGAGGCCGTCGCATTTGGAAAGCTCGCGCGTGTTTGCAGCCACCACCGCGCTTGCGCCAACGCTGCGGAACGCGTTTTGCAGCGAGCGCAGGTTGCCAAACCCCAAATTCATTATCCCAATCCTAGTCTTCATTCCCAAAACCTTTTTTGAACCCAATTCCGCGCCGCAAGGCGCGGCATCTTCAGATGACTCCTTTGGTGCTTGGTGCGCCTTGTGTTTGCCCTTTTTGGCATGCCGTTTTGAGGCTGCGGCCGAGGGCTTTGAAAAGCGCTTCTGCCTCGTGGTGTTCGTTCCGGCCGTACTCGATTTTCAGGTGCACGTTCGCTGCGGCGGAGTTGGCGAATGCGGTGAAAAAGTCTTCGAACAACTCCGTGCTCATGTCTCCGATTTTTTTCCTGCGAAACTGCGCGTCCATCCTGCAAAAGGGCCTTCCGCCCAAGTCGATGGCAACGCGTGCCAGGGACTCGTCCATGGGCAGCACAAAGAACCCGTAGCGGTTGATGCCGGCGCGGTTTCC
>DAHXMR010000028.1 GCA_027371655.1 Microcaldota archaeon | reverse complement strand
CTCGTTCAACCGCATGCTCCTCAAAATCGCCGTGAAGTTCGCGGAAGACGCGGGCGCGGAAGTGGAAACAATCGACCTCAAGGAGCCGATGATCCCCATGTACGACGGCGATGTGGAAGCGCAAGGGTTCCCCCAAAGCGTGCAAAACCTGCGCCAAAAAATCCTCGGCGCCGACGGCCTTCTGCTGGCATCGCCCGAATACAATTTCTCCGTTTCCGGCCCCATGAAAAACGCGATAGACTGGGCGTCCCGCGACCCCAACGTTTTGGACTCTAAAACCGCCGCGATATTCGGCGCCTCCGGCGGCGGATTCGGCACCGTGCGCGGCCAAATCCACCTGCGCGAAGTCCTCGTCGGCCTCAACGTCTGGGTTGTTCCGGTCCCCCAAGTGCACGTTTCCCGCGCGTCCGAGGCGTTCGACGAAAAAGGCAGCCTCAAGGACAAGCGCGCAGAAGACGCCCTGCGAATCCTCGTGAACCGCCTGCTCCACGCGATTCCCCTTTTGCAAAAGGCGTGAGCGGCATTTCGGTTTTTGAACAAGCGTTTTATACGCGCCCGTATTTTATCAAAATCATGCATTCCCCAACGCCAAGGCATTTTGCCGCCTTGCAGGTTTTTGCGCTTTTGCTTGCAATTTCCTTTCTCGCGCAGTTCTCCGGGGCAGAAACGCTTTGCCCGGATTGCAGCCGCAGTTACCAATGTTGGACGCTGTATTCCCAACCCCAAAAGTATTACTGTAATTCAACCGCTTGGATTGCCGAAAGCCCCAGCCTGTGCGCATTGGGCACGGGGTCAAATTTCGCCGGCAATTGCAGTTTCAACGGAGCCCAATTTACGCTTTACTCCACGTATCCCGTTAACCTCCCGCAACCTGCCGCGGCAGACAACCCGCCAACAATCACGCTTGACAAGCCTGCAAACGGTTCGGTTTCGGATTCGGGTTACGTGAATTTTTCGCTGACCGCCTTCGACGACCATTCGGCAACGCTGAATTGCGGAGCCTACGCAATCCCGCAAAATTCCACGTCCGGCAGCAGCCGTTCCGCGTCCAACGGCTCGGTTTTCAACGCAACGCCCTGGGAGTTCGCTTTCAATTTCTCCGACGGCAATTATTCCTGGCACGCTTATTGCAAGGACTCCGCAGGCAATTCCACGAACGCAACGGCCTATTTCTCGGTTCAGGCAAACCCGAATTTTTCCGTAAGCGCAGTTTCCCCTCCGCAAGCCGATGCCAACACAAGCACCGCGTTTGCCTCCGAGATATACTCGCAGCAGCAAGTTTCAAGATGCTCTTTTTACTGGGACAATGCCTACGGCGGGGAAATGCAACTGTCGGGCCAGCCCCCAAACTTCAATGCGGCTTTCAACAAATCAGCCGATGCTGGCAACCACTCGGCTTCAGCCTCCTGCACCGACGTTTTTGGCAACACGCGCCCCGGGAATACCACCACTATAGGCATCAGTCCCCTTCCCACCCCAACGCCAATACCGTCCCCCACGTCTTCTCCGTCCCCGACGGAAACACCCGCGCCAACTCCTTCGCCAACGCCCAGTCCCACACCTTCGCCTACTTCGAGCCTCATGCCCTCATCAACACCCGCGCCTTTACCCTCGCCAACCCAGCCTCCCACGCCAACGCCCGCACCCACGGCGATTCCAACTCCGGAACCCCTGTTTCCCCAGGAAACTCCTTCGCCAACCCCGTTCGAGTTCCTTTCAAACCAGGTTTCGGTGCAAGGAGGGCAGGCAACTCCCCCAGCTGACGCGCCCGCTCCGCAAACAACCGGGGCCAAAACAAGCGCCGCACTCAACGTTGGGGCGGGAACCGAAAACACCGCAGGCACCGCAAGCGGTTTCACGGTCAACATAACCAAGTTTGTGACCGACGCCGCAACCGTGCCCTTTGCGCCGGTTGAATTCGGGGGGAACGGCACGATTTTTTCAACGCTTGAACTAAGCGGAATTCACTGCAACGGCCCCTCTCCTTGCGAATGCAACTTGACCACCGCGTTCATGACCGAAGGCGCCCAGAACACCACGTGGTTCCGCTGCGTTTTCTCGCCGATAGTGAACGGCACGTACGCGATATCCGTTTTCGACCTTCAAAACCATTCCGCGGAATACGAG
>DAHXMR010000015.1 GCA_027371655.1 Microcaldota archaeon | reverse complement strand
TTTGGGCTTTTGCCCGAAATGCCGACCAATTCCCGGCCTCGGCCGGTGGGTCTTTGGCCCAAAAAGCCCGTGCGGCAGCCGCAGGCGGCAAAAGGGGGAGTTCCCAAAAAGGCTTTAAAGCTTTGAATGCGTAAGATTCTTTCCCAAGCACGGGGAGTTTCAGGTCTAAAAGGCAGTGTCTTGTTTTCAACAAGTTTTGTCTTTTTCCCCAATGGGCGTGCGGAAAGCGGTTTTTCCGCTTTTTTGCCAAAATTGTTTTTCTTTCAAAAGGTGGTTTGGATTGTTTGCAGTGCAGAAAATTTCGGCCCAGGATGCTGTTGAAAAGCTTTCAGCGAGCCTCGAGCAGGTTGACGCGGTGAAGGTGCCCGAGTGGTTTGGCACCGTAAAGTCCAGCACCCACTCCGAGCGCGTTCCCGACAGCCCCAAGCTTTGGTACAAGCGCGTCGCCGCGCTCTTGCGCAACGTCGTGCTCAACGGCGGCGTAGGAGTGCGCAGGCTTCGCAACAAGTTCGGAGGACGCAAGGAGCACACTGTCGGGCGCGCCCACCACCGCAAGGCGGGCGGAAAGGCCATCCGTTTGGGATTGCAGCAGCTTGAAAAGGCGGGCTTTTTGAAAAAGGAAAAGGCGGGCGGCCGCACGATTACGGACGCAGGCCTCGCGTTCATCGAGAAGGCTTGCAAGTGAAATTCCCAAAAAAATTGTTGAAAACACATGCCCGATGAAGGCGGGGGACAGGACTCCGCTGCAATGGACGCGTATCGCAAGCGCCTTGCGGATGCGCAGGCAAGGCAGCAGGCCGACGCCCAAGTGCGTTCCGCGATGCGGACCGTGCTTGACTCGGCCGCGTACGAGCGCCTGGCAAACATAAAGATTTCCAACGCGGAACTGTACGCGCAACTGGTGCAGGCAATCGCGTATTTGTACCAGAACGGGCAATTGAGGGGGAAAATGGGCGAGGAACAGCTCAAGGAACTGGTATCGCGCATCATTTCCAAAAGAAGGGAAACCACGATAAGAAGAATATGATTTTTTTGTTTTGCATTTGTTGCTTTTTGGAGAGGTTTGAAAAATGGGTTCGAACAAGTCGAGTGCTTTGAAGAAAGTGCTGTCCAAGGCGCTTTCGCAGAACCGGCGCGTGCCGCTGTTCGTGGTCGCAAAGACCAAGCGCAGGGTTTCGCGCAACACCGAGCAGCGCAACTGGCGCTCGTCAAAGCTCAAGGTCAAGGTCAAGTAAGCGTTTCGATGTTTGTCAAGGTGATTTTGTTTTATGGCTGAAAATGCAGGCGCCCCCGTTGTAAAAAAGGAGGCAAAACCGGCAGCCTTGCCCGCGGCACAAGTTGCGGCGGCAAAGCCGACGGTCGCGGAAAAGAAGGCGGAGCCCGCCAAAGCCCAGGGTTCCCAGCCGCAGGCCGCCGAGGGCGCGAAAAAGGAGGAGGCGCCCAAGGAGGCGAAAAAGCGCGAAATCGTGCTCGAGCGCGTGTACAACGTGCCCCTTGTGGAGGCTTACAAGAAGCCCCATTACAAGCGCGCGGATTTTGCCACGGACCTTTTGCGCTCTTTTCTCGCAAAGCACTTCAAGGCCGAGCTTTCCAAGGTAAAGCTTTCCCCCGCGCTGAGCGCCTCCGTGCGCGTGCGCGGAAGCCAGAGGCCCCTGAAGCTCGTCAAAGTGCGCGCCACCAAGGACAAGGAAGGAAAAGTGCTTGCCGAGCCCGCGCAATAAGCGCGAGGGGTTTTGGGCGGCCGGCGCTTTTTGTTCCTCTTTTTTATTTTCCCTTTTCCTTCTTCTTTTTTTGCTGCAAACAGGTTTTTTTGAAAAATGGACAACGAAGCGCCCGTACGCAGGATTTCGTTTTACAACAACCCGTTCATCGGGCTTTTTTTCCGCGCAAACGACGAGTTCGCGCTTGCGCCGAAGAACACGCCCGAGAAAATCCTGGGCCTGGCCCAGGAGGCGCTCAAGGTGCCCATAGTGCGCGCGTTCGTGGACCAGTCCCCGCTTTTGGGGGTGTACGTCGCGATGAATTCCAAGGGATGCGTGCTTCCCTCGTTCGCCGCCGCCGAAGAGCGCGCCCTCCTGAAAAAGCGGGGGCTCAACGTTTTTTTGCTTGACGAGCACGGCGCGTGCGGCAACAACATCCTTGCGAACGACAAGGGGGCTCTTGTGAACCCGCGCATTTCCAAAAAGGCGGCCGCGGGGATTTCCGACGCGCTGGGCGTGGAAGTCTTCCAGCAGCAGCCCCTGTCCGGCGTGTGCACCTTCGGCTCTGCAAACGTCGTCACCAACCGCGGTTTGCTCGCGTTCAACGAAACGCCGGAGGCCGAGCTCAAGAGGATGGAGCAGGTTTTCGGCGTGAAAGGCGGCACCGGCAGCGTTAACTTCGGCAGCGCGTACTGCGGCACCGGCGTCGTCGCAAACAAGTTCGGCGCGCTTTTGGGCGCATCGACAAGCGGCTTCGAGTCCCAGCGCGTGTACGAGGCATTGTTCGGCTGAATTCTTTTTTGCTTAGGGGGTATTTGGAAATGGACGAACAGGAAGCGAGGATAGCTTACGAATTGCAGTACTACCAGCAGCAGGCGCAGGAAA
>DAHXMR010000048.1 GCA_027371655.1 Microcaldota archaeon | reverse complement strand
TCCATTCGGGATTAAGGTTTTCGTGAATCCGGATTATCCCGCCGGGTTGAAGCTTCCGGTCGAATTCTTCGAGGGAGTCCCTAATCATTTTTTCGCGCCTAGGCACATCTTTTTTCGGGGTGAAAAGTGTTCTTGTGCAGTTGCTTGGGTCCCCGAACACGTTTTTTGCCACTATTTCGCTCAAAACGCCGTTCTTGAACGGAATATCGTCAGAAATCGCGAACATTCCGAAAACCCGTGCATTATGCTGTTTGTGTTCTCTCCTGAGGCGGGTAACCCAGCTGGGCTCGAAGTGTTCCAAGTCCGCATTTTTTTCCTTATCGGCAATATCCCCCGGCGTTAGCCATCGATCTGACTTCAATTGTTTCAATTTGGTTTTGGAAATAAGCACCTTAATGTCCGCGGGCAGGCGCACCCGTTCACCATACGCGAGCGAATATCCGTAGGGGTGGGAGAAAAGCAGAACATCGCGTTCGCTCTTCCTTTTTGGAAGCCACTCGTCGAAATAATTGATGTGCCGGCCGGAACCGATTTCCAAAGTAACCCTTGGCGTTGCCATGAAGAAGATAAATTCGCGTGCCGGTTAAAAAATGCGAGGGATTATCTCCCGTTCGCGCGGTTGACGAGGTCGGTGAGCGAGAATATCTGGTTCACGTGCTCGTAGTCGTGCAGGCTCCCAACGTCGATCCAGTAGTCGTCGAACACGAAGCCGCACAGTTTCTGCTTCTCGCGCATCATCTTCGGGAACACGTCGAGGGCGAAGTCTCCCTTGTCCGGCAGATAGCCTGCGGCCTTTGGGGAAAGCGCGTAAATGCCGACGTTGATGAGGTTCTGGATTATGGGTTTTTCCTTGAAGCCCGTTATTTCGCCCTTGTCGTTTATTTCCGCGGTGCCGTACTGGAAGGGGATGCCCGTCTGCTTGAGCGCGATTGTAAGCGCGGCGCCGTGCTTCTTGTGGTAGTCCATCAGGCCCTTGAGGCTCAGGCTCGTGAGCTGGTCGCCCATTGCCACCAAAAAGTCGTCGTCCTGCCTGAATTTCTTCAGCGCGTTCTTCACGCTGCCGGCCGTGCCAAGCTCGTCCTCCTCGACGGAATACGAGATTTTGACGCCGTAAGCCGCGCCGTCCTTGAAGTAGTCCATTATTTGTTCCTTCAAATGCCCGACGGTCATCACGATTTCCGTGACGCCCTCGCGCGCAAGGTACTCGACTATGTATTCGAGCAGGGGTTTCCTGCCAAGCCGCAGCATGGGCTTTGGAATGGAATGCGTGTAAGGGCGCAATCTGGTGCCCTTGCCGCCGCAAAGAATCACAGCTTTCATTTTATCGATCACATATCCTATTTTGGAATTGTTTTGCCTCGCCCACAATTTAAATGTTGCCGAGCCCTAATCCTGCCCGTGGTGCCAAAGCGCAAATGCTCTCCATAATCATTCCCGCGTACAACGAGGAAAAGCGCATAGCCGCGGCCATCCGCGCCCTCGCCGGGTGGCTTTCGGCCAACAAGGCGATTGTGCCCTCTTTCGAGATAATAGTTGCAGCCGACGGCACCGACAACACCGCCAAAGTTGCAAAAGCCGCTGCAAAGGCGGCAAAAATACGGAATTTCCGCGTTATTGAATTCCCCGCGCGCGTTGGAAAAGGCGGGGCGATTTCCCGCGCGCTTGAAGTTGCCAAAGGCGACGCGCTATTGTACGATGCGGACGCGGCCGTGCCCCCCAAGTTCATCGCAAACGCGTTGCGCGAAATGAGCCTGCAAAAGGCGGATTTGGTTTGCGGCTCGCGCGAAATGGCCGGGGGAAGGCGGCTTGGCAAACTGCCCTTCGAGCGCGGGCTTGCCACCGGCGCGTTCAACTTGCTTGTGAATTTCCTTTTGGGCATAGGCAGCACGGACTCGCAGTGCGGGTTCAAGCTGGTGAAAAAAAGCGCGTACGAGGCGCTTGCGCCGTTTTCGCATTCGTGGTACGAGTGGGACGTGGAATTGCTTTCCAAGGCCAAGAAAAAGGGCTTTAGGGTTGTTGAACTCCCGGTGGTCTGGCGTGCGGTTGAAGGCAGCAAGATGAAAAAGCGCGACGCACCGGGAATGGTGTTTGGCGTGCTGAGGCTGAAATCCGAGTTGCGATAGCAAATAAGCGGCGCGGCCTTCCACGGCTTAATCCTTCTTCATGGACGTGGCGTAATAGTACGCGGCCCCGCCCACGAGGGCGTAGGCGGCATAAACTGCCAGCGGGGAAATCTTGATCCCCAATGCCATTGACGAGAAAAGAAGGAGCAGCGTGGGAATCATCATCGCGAAAGACAGGCTGAACACCACCTGCTCAAGCGCGTCGACCTCGCCTTTCCTGAAAACAGCCAAAGTAACCGCGTAACCGCTTGCGCAGAACAGGAGCGCGCCTCCCGCGAACTGCGCGATTTGCAGAATGTCCATAGTGTTTCGGTATTTGTTGGTTTGCGGCTTTTTTAACGGTTTTGCAAAAGGGGGTTTTCCGCGATGCGCCGCCTGCAACCGCTTTAAAGAACGCGGGCAACAAAAATTTGGTAAAGGTGTCTTTTTTGGCAACAAACCCGGAAACCAACCCCCCCGCATACGACGCGATAATAGTTGGCGCGGGCACCGCGGGGTGCATTGCCGCACGCGAGCTTGCGAAAGGCGGGGCAAAAGCCCTCGTTCTCGAAGAAGACATCACTGCGGGCAAGCAGGGCAAGTGCACCGCCATTTTCTCCAAAGCGGGCCTTGAATCCCTGGGCGTTGATTACTCCCGCAGCGTGTTGAACGAGTTGTCGGGCGCAAAAATCCGCGCGGGAAACAATCTCTTGGAAATCAACGCAAACGAAACCAAGGCACTGGTGCTCGACCGCTTCCTATTCGACGCCCAATGCGCCATCGAGGCCCAAAACGCCGGCGCAAAAATATTGTTCGCCCAAAAAGCCATTTCCTTCTCGCGCAACGACGGCGGTGCGGTTGTCGTTGAAACTCAAAACGCCCTCTCAGGGGAGAAATCGAAGTTTTCCGCCAAGTTTTTGATTGGCGCGGACGGCCTTTCCTCGTCCGTTGCAAAGGCTTTTTCCTTCCCCGAAATTCCCGCAAAGGATTTCGTGCTGTGCTACGAGGCGGAGTACGCGAACGCTTTCGTGCGCTCGCAGCGCAGCGTGGAACTTTTCCTTGATGCGAAGGAGTACCCCGGCTTTTTCGCATGGATCGTGCCCTGCGGGGAAAGTTGCGTGCGCGTGGGATTGGGCACGGGCAAGCCCGCGTTGCTTGACGCTGCCAGGAACAAGTTCTTCTCCGAATACAGCGATGTGGCGTACGCGCTTGTGAGGGGCAGGGCCAAGAAAAAACGCGAGTTCTACGCCATGATCCCCCTTACCACGCGAAGCAAAACCCAGGACGGCAACGTGCTTTTGGTGGGCGATGCCGCGGGGCAGGTCAAGGCAACAACCGGCGGCGGGGTAATATTCGGGGGTTTGTGCGCGAAAATCGCCGCGCAGGAGATTCTAAGCGCGTTAAAAGGCGGCGGCATGCCGCAGTACGAGAAGAAGTGGCGGGAAAAATACGGGAACGCGCTGTCGTTGCACCGCTTCATCCGCTCGTTCTACAATTTGCTTTGCAATTGGAGCATCCGCTTTTTCTTGCAAGCCGCGGGCTTGCTTGGTGTTAACAGGTTTTTGGAAAAGCGCGGGGACATGGATTACGTGGTGAAGTAGGTGGCTTATTTTTTGTTCGCGTTGCGCCAGTTGTAGATTGCGCCGATGTGCTCGTATAATCTTTCGCGCATAGGGAGGATTGATAGTTTGCCTATGTGGTTCAGCCGGTCGTTTGCGTGGTAAAAAGTCCCATTGAACAGGTGGTTAAGGCCGTGCACGGTGCGCTCGAGCGCGAAAACCAAGTTGCCGTTGGCCGCGATTTTTCGAAGCTCCTTTTCGGAAAGCGGCGTTCTCCTGGCCAAAACGCGCTGGAATTCCACGTGCTCGTTGGGGGTGAAATCGTATTCTGCCGAAAAATTCCTTATGAGGAACTTGTCCATTTCGGCCGCAAGGGGGCGTTCCAGTTCCCATCCTTCCGCGGAGTGCCTCTTGTGGCGGTCAAGAGACCGGCGTTCCAAGCCGCGCTTTTGGAACAGCGGCTTGAACTGCCGCTCCAGCTCGTCCGCGTTCCGTGAGCCGGCAGCCTCCCACTCGTCATTATTTGAAAGCAGCAATGGAAACTTCAAAACGCCTTTGTGCTCCCCCGGTTTTTTGACGAGGTTTTCCCGAAGCGCAGTGCGGCCGTCAAGCCCTGAAGCGCCGCTTGCGGTTTCCAAGTTGTTTTCCCCCGCAAGCCTTGCGTGGAGCGCGTCGAGGCTTTTCTTGAGCTTGCCTGCTGCCGCAAAATTTCCCGATGAAAACTCCCGCGCGTGAGCCCTGCGGAGGTTCTCGTAGCTTTTCCACTTATCAAGCGCGCGCTCGAGCACTGTTGCCGCGTAATCCGCCTCTTTTGCGGTCTTCGGGGGCTTTTCTTCCGTAATAAGGTAGTGCAAGCGCGACAGGTTCGCCCGTTCTTGGGGGAACGGTATTT
>DAHXMR010000235.1 GCA_027371655.1 Microcaldota archaeon | reverse complement strand
CGCCGCCGGTTGTGATTACGTCGTCTATTACGAGTATGCGGCTTTTTGGCTTGAAGAAGCCCGCGCCGACGATTGTCTGGTCGGATGCCTTGTCGCCGTAGTTCTTGGCTTCCTTGCGGTCGTAGAGCATGCGCTTGTTCCACCCGTACGCCTCGTGCAACCCGTCGCAGAGAAGCGTGGCAAGGGGGATGCCCTTGTACGCGGGACCGAACACGAAGTCGAAGTCCTCCATTTCCCCGGACTGCACCAAGTCGTGCACGTTCTTGGCAAAAGCCTTGCGCAGGAACGAGAGGGACTCGCCGTCGGTGAGCGAGCCGATGTTGGCGAAATTCGGGCTTTTCCTGCCGCTTTTGAACGTGAACAAATCGTTCGTTGTCTTGGATATTTTGAGCGCCTGCTTTTTCACAAGCATGTCAAGAAGCTGTTTTTTGATTTCCTGATTTTCAGTTGCCAAAAAAATTCACCTTGTTTTAGTTGCCATTTCTTCTTGCCGCCTTTGGCGGCGTTACTGTTTTGTCCTTTGCAAATACGCGTTCCACGCGGCAGTGCGGTATTCTTTTGCCGCGGCCTTCGGGGTTGCCGCCTTGAAAATCCCGCCGCCAACGATTATGCAATCGCTGCCCGCACCAACCGCCTCAAGGGGAGTCGAGTATTGCTGCTTGAGTTCGCCCGCTTTTGCAACAAGCTGCACGCCGGGCGTCAATATCGCAAACTCGGGGGGAGCGATTTCCGCAAGCTTTCTTAGTTCTTGCGGCATGCTGCCGGTTCCGATGAACCCGCAGGCATATTCGGGGTATTTTTGCGCCATTTCAACCGTCCTTGAAGTATATTCGCCTGTTGCGAGGTTGCCTTTTGACGACATTTGGGCAAGCAGCACGCACCCGCGCGTTTCGCCTTTCGCAACAAGGGGCTTGGCTGTTTCAAGCAATCCTTCTATCACGCCCTCGCCTGGCACGGAGTGCACGGTGACAAGGTGCGACCACTGGGCGATTTTGTAGATTCCGCCGCCGTACTGCATTTTCACGGTGGTGCCGATATCGGCGAACTTGCGGTCTTCAAAGAGCAAAAACGCGTGCTGTTTTGACAGGTCGGACAACTCGCCGATTAGTTCGGGAGAAAAATCGCCTATTGCGTCGACGTGGGTTTTCAGCACCGCGATTTCCTCGGCCGTGTCCCGCGCAAGGCGCAGCACGTCGGCGGAGTTTGTGACGTCCACGGCGAATGCGAGGTTGGAGCGCTTTTCCTGCATGAGCTCAAAGAGCTTTTT
>DAHXMR010000233.1 GCA_027371655.1 Microcaldota archaeon | reverse complement strand
GAACCGTGCAATTCGTCGCTTGTTTCCATCTCCTTGGCGCTTGATTCCGACCACGTGATGCCCGGCGACGAAGTCAAAGTTGCGGCAAGCATGGAAAGCGGGATTCCCGATGAAATTAACGGAATGCTGCGTTTGCAGGCGGTGGAAGCCAAAAGCAGGAGCGTTGTTCGCAAGTCCGAGGAGAAACTCGCGTTTTCGGGAAAATACGGAAAAATCGGCGGGCTTTTGATGCCCGACAACGCCTCGCTTGGCGAGTATTCCCTGGAAGGCATTTTCTCCTACTACACGGCGAACTGCACTGGAACCGCCGAAAGCTCGGCAAAGTTTTGGGTGGAAAAATCGATTTTCGACGAAGGCGCATTCGGAGTGCCGTACTGGATTCTCGTTCCATTCCTGCTTGCACTTGCGGCGGTTGGCGCGTATGCGTACAAGCTGAAGAAGGAAGCCGAGGAAAAGGAGTTCCGCATCAGGTTCCACTGACGCGAACGCGGAAAGTGCAACTCAGGCCGGGTTCCGCATTGCGGCAACCGCCGCCTTTTTGTCCTTTGCCTTGAATATCGCGCTTGCCGCAATCAGGAAATTCGCGCCCGCGCCAATGCAGGAGCGCGCGTTTTGGGGGCCCACGCCGCCGTCCACTTGCAAAAGCGCGCTTGGGTTGAGTTTGCCTAAGCGGTGCGAGAACTCGCTTATTTTGGGAAGCATTTCCGGCATGAACGCCTGCCCAGCCTTGCCCGGCTCAACCGTCATAACAAGAACCAAGTCGAGTTTTTTGAGCAATTCGTCCGAAAAAACGGAGGCCGGAGTGCGGGGTTTTACGGAGAGCCCAACGAAGCACCCCGCTTTTTTTATCTGCCTTATCGCGTCGTCAAGCCCTTTGGCGTCCAAAACGCCTTCGGGGGAAACGAACGCCTCGTAGTGCATCGTGATTAGGTTTGCGCCGGCAGCGGCGTATTTTGAAATCAAAGGCTCCGGGTGTGCGACCATCAGGTGCGCATCTATGGGTTTTTGGGACACTTGGCGCACCACGGCAACGTGGGATTCGTCAAGCGCGGAAAGGGTTTCGACGAGCTTTCCGTCCATCACGTCGATGTGGTGCCAGTCAACCAGGGCATCGACTTCTTGGACGTCTTCCTTGAGTTGAGTGTGGCTCTGGAAACGTGCCCCAAGCAACGAGGCGCCTATGAGTATTTTGCGTTCCACGAAGAGGGTTTGGCTGCATACGCATAAAAAGATTGGCAGGGAAAGTTGATTTATGGCAAATCCGAAGGAAAACGCCTCGCGCAAGGCGCTTGAATACGTTTCCAAAAAAACCAAAATCGTGGGATTGGGCACCGGGAGCACGGCCAATTTTTTCATCGAGCTTTTGGCTAAAAAAGTCCGGGAGGAAAAGCTGAAAATCGAGTGCGTGGCGACCTCCGTTGCCTCCGAGCGCTTGGCTGCGGAAAACGGGCTGAAAGTCATTTCCCTTGGGGACTTGGGCGGCCGGCAAATCGACTTGGCTGTTGACGGCGCTGATTTTGTCGACCCCAAAATGAATTTGATCAAGGGCTACGGCGGGGCATTGGCGCGCGAAAAAGTCGTGGATTATGCTGCGAAAACATTTGTTGTGATTGCCGACGAGTCGAAGCTCGTGGCAAAACTCAAAGGCAGGGTGCCAATCGAAGTCCTCCCATTTGCCGCACCCCTTGTTGCGCGCTCGCTTGACTCGGTTGGCGTGAAAAGCGGCTTGCGCGAAAAACCCGACTCGGACGACTTCTTCGTGACGGATAACGGGAATCTCATTCTTGACGCTGTTTTTGATGGAATTCCGCTTCCCCGCGATTTGGAGCAGGATTTGAAAATGATGCCGGGGGTTGTGGAGTGCGGGATTTTCTCGCACAACGTTGCCGCCGTGATTGTTGGAAAGGAGAGCGGAGCGGAAGTTTTGAAGAGAAAATAAGTGCGCGCGGCATGCGGGGCGCACTTGCGGAGCGTGGTTCGCGTGGCAAACGATGGAATCCAAATTTTGATTGAGGAGCACATCGTGATTACGCGCGTGCTTGTGGCACTGCGCAAGGCGGTTTCCGCGCAGAAGGCGGGCAAAACCGTGCCTGCCGCGTTTTACGCGGATGCCGGGGATTTTGCGTCGGCTTTTGCGGACAAGTGCCACCACGCGAAAGAGGAAAAAATCTTTTTCCCCCTCGTTGTGGCGCAAATGCCGCAGGAAAAAGGCGAGGTGGAGCGCTTTTTGGCGGAGCACGTGCAAGGCCGGGGTTTTGTAAGGCAAATGCGCGAGACCGCGGCAAAAGGCGATTCTGCGGCGTGCGCGAGGTTTGCGGAGCAGTATTTCACTTTGCTTACTCAGCACATTGGCAAGGAGAACATCCTGTTCCGCAAGAGCCAACAAGCGTTTCCCGAAGGGCGAAAGGAAGAGTTATTCGAGGCGTTTGAAAAAGTCGAGAAGGATGAAATCGGGGAAGGCGTGGACGAGAAATACCGCAGCCTTGCCGACGAATTGGGGAAGAAGGCTGATTCTTTTTAGTATTCCAAGTCGTCTTGTGCGTAGAGGCGTTCGCAGAAGTGGCAGCGCACGGAAATCGGGCCCGCGGGGGCGTGGGGCTGGACTTCGAGGTTGGAAATTCCCTCGTGGTTTGAAATGCAATTGGGGTTCGGGCACTTCACCAATCCCACAAGCGAGTTTGGAAGCTGCACGCGGTATTTCTCCGAAATCGCGTAGTTACTTATGATGTTGATGGTAGCGTCGGGGGCGATGAGGGCGATTTTCTCAAGCTCCTTCTTCGCGATGCCCCGGCCCTCGATTTTGATTATATCCTTGAACCCAAGCCTCTTGCTTGGCACGTTCATCACAACGCTCACCGTGCCCGGGAATTTTTCGTCAATGCCAAGCGCATGCAACACGCGCAGCGCAGTCGCGCCCTTCATGTGGTCGATGACGATGCCCCG
This sequence comes from Microcaldota archaeon, assembly GCA_027371655.1. The sequence goes on along the minus strand of DAHXMR010000233.1, from coordinate 7,254 downwards.
CTCAATCTTGCGCACCTTCATCTTCTCAGTTTCCAAGTCCATTTTTTTCTTCACAACCAACAAACGCGCCAAAACCAATTGCTTAACCAACGATTACTGCCTGCAAAAGCGCCATTCTCACGGGAATGCCGTTTGCCTCCTGTTGATAGTATTTCGCGCGCGGGTCCGAGTCCACGTCAGTGGAGATTTCGTCCACGCGGGGAAGCGGGTGCATCAAAATCGCGTCTTTTTTCATTTCCCGCATTTTCGCACTGTCGATTACGTAGGAATATTTCTTGTATTCCTCGGGGTCCGCAAACCGCTCCTTCTGTATCCGTGTCGCATACACCACGTCGGCCTGCGACACGTCCATGGAATCCAGTTCCCGCACCTCGATTTTGCCTTCTAGATCCCGCAGGATGCCCGAAGGCATCCGCAGCTGGGGCGGGGAGTAAAGCTCGAGTTCAACGTCGTAGTTTGAGAGGGATTGTGCAAGCGAGTGCACGGTTCTTCCATTTTTGAGGTCGCCCAAGAGCATGACTTTCAGCTTGTCAAGTTTGCCTTTTTCCTTCTTTATCGTGTACAAGTCAAGGAGCGCCTGGGTGGGGTGCTGGTTGGTGCCATCGCCCGCGTTTATCACTGGCACTTCCGCGGTTTCGGCGGCCAAGCGCGCGCTTCCCTCGACGGGGTTGCGCATGACTATTGCGTCAACGCAGGAGTCCACAAGCTTGATGGTGTCGTGCAGGGTTTCGCCCTTGTTTATCGAGGAGGATTTGGCGTCGATTACGGAAACGGTTGAGCCGCCGAGGCGTTTTGCCGCGGTTGCAAATGAGAGGTAGGTGCGGGTGGAGGGCTCGAGGATGATTACGGCCACGACTTTTTCGGAGAGGGTTTGCAGTTTTTTGCGTCCGAAGGCAACGGGTTCCATTTTTTGTGCAAGGGAGAGCATTTCGTCTATCTGCTCGCGCGAGATGTCGCGCATGGAGATGACGTCCTTGCCCTGCCAGAGGCTTGCCTTGGAAGTTGCCATTTCAAATAACCTTTGGGGGATTTTTTTCTTTTAAATGCTTTTGCGGGGAAATCCCGGGCTTGCCCGTGTGCAAGTCGTGAAGCGATACGGGATTGAATTGGAATTTCGCGCTTTTTTGAGCCATAAGGGCTTTTGCAAGGCTTCGTGCGGAGAAAGTGCTTGAAAGCAACGGCAGGCGGCTTTTCAGCGCGGATTTTCTCAACGCCGCGTCAACCTCTGTGCGGTTGGTGGCAATCACAAACGTTGGCGCGGATTTGGCGCGCTTTTCAAGCAATTCGCGGGCGCGCGCGGCGTCCGTTGAAACTTCCACGCCGGCTTTTTCCAGTTCTTTTGCGGCCTCCTCGTCGTCGCAGTATGCGGTTTGCCCGAAGAAGTTTCCTGCGGCCGCGTGGGCTTTGAGCAGGGCTTCCCCGAAGGTGCTTGCCGTTGCCATGACTTCGCCGGTGCTTTTCATTTCGGCGTTGGCGATGGGGTCGACTTCGGGGAATTTTTGGAAGGGGAACACTGGCATTTTGATTGAAACCATTTTGGCAACAAGCTCATCGGGAAGATTGAAGTCGGAAAGCGTTTTTCCGGCTTGCAGTTGCGCGGCGATTTTGGCGATTTGCACGCCCGTTGCCTTGCTTACGAAGGGCACGGTGCGGCTTGCGCGGGGGTTGACTTCCAGCACAAAGACCTTTCCGGCTTTTACCGCCATTTGTATGTTGCAAAGCCCTTTCACGGAGAGGGCGAGGGCGAGTTTTTTGGTGTAATCGCGTATTGTTTCAAGCGTTTTTGGGAGGATGTTTTGGGTGGGGAGGATGCAGGAGCTGTCGCCGGAGTGCACGCCGGCCTCGTCGATTTGCTCCATTATGCCGCATATTACCGCGCGCTTGCCGTCGCAGAGGGCGTCCACGTCTATTTCCAGCGCGTTTTCGAGGAAGTGGTCGAGTATGACTGGGCGGCCGCGGGATTCGATTATTGCCTCGCCGATTTTGGCTTCGAGTTCGCGGGGGTTTTTGACTACTTGCATGGCCCTTCCGCCGAGCACGAACGAGGGGCGCATGAGGAGGGGGAAGCCCACTTTTTTCGCAAGTTCGAGGGCTTCTTCTTTTGTGAATGCAAGCGCGCTTTCCACAAGGGGGATGCCCAATTTTTGCGCGAGTTCCTTGAATTTTTTGCGGTCGGAGGCTTCCTCGATTTTTTCCACGGGGGTGCCAAGCACCTTGATTCCGTTTTCCACAAGGGGGAGAGCAAGGTCTATTGCGGTCTGGCCGCCGAATTGCACAAGCACGCCTTCGAGGTTTTGGGACTCTGCCGCAACGATGTTGAGCACGTCCTCGGAAATCAGGGGCTCGAAGTAGAGCTTGTCGGAAATGTCGAAATCCGTGCTCACGGTCTCCGGGTTGTTGTTGATTATGATTGCCTCAAACCCCATCTCGCGCAGGGCCATCACCGCGTGCACCGTGCAGTAGTCGAACTCAATCCCCTGCCCGATGCGGATGGGCCCGCTGCCCAAAATTATGACCTTTTTCTTTTGCTTTGCACCCGCATGGGCGTTTGCGGCGGGCTTGTTTTGCCCCTGCGCCGCATGTGTTGAGTAGTAGTACGGAGTAAGCGCCTCGAATTCGCCGGCGCAGGTGTCTATCATGTTGTATTCGGGGGAAATACGGCATTCCTGCTTGAAGCGCCGGACTGCCTCGAGGGAGCGGCCGCACAGGCTTGAGATTTGCGAGTCGGAGAAGCCCATTTTCTTTGCCTGCACGAAGAGTTCGGCGTCTTTTTCGTCGGAAAGCGAGAGGCGTTCAAGGGTTTTTTCCATGTCAACGAGGCTTTCGAATTTTCTTATGAACCATTCGTTGATTTTGGTGATTGCGGCGATTTCTTCCGCGGGCATTCCCTTGCGGAGGAACTCCTTGATTTGAAACATTCTCAGCTCGTTTGGCACAAGGGCCTTTTCGGGAGAATGAATGTTGTTTTGGCAGTCTTCTTCGGCGAACGCGAGGTAGCTTGAGCGGGTTTCAAGCGAGCGCACGGCCTTGTTGAATGCTTCCTCGAACGTGCGGCCGATTGCCATCGTTTCGCCGGTGCTTTTCATCTGCGTGCCTATGAGCCCGTTTCTTATGCCGAATTTGTCGAATGGCCAGCGCGGGATTTTCACCACGACGTAGTCGATTGCGGGCTCGAAGCACGCGGTTTTCCCGGTTACCTTGTTCGTGATTTCGGGAAGCGTTTTTCCAAGGGCGATTTTTGCGGCAACACGGGCTATTGGATAGCCGGTCGCCTTGGAGGCGAGCGCCGAGGAGCGGGAGACGCGGGGGTTGACCTCGATTACCCAGTAGTCGCCTGTGGCTTGGTTGACGGCGAATTGCACGTTGCACGCCCCGCGCACATCCAGCGCGCGTATTATTTTGATTGCGGCGGAGCGCAGCATTTGGTGGATGTCGTCGGAGAATGTCTGGGCGGGGGCGACGACCACGCTTTCGCCGGTGTGCACGCCCACGGGGTCGATGTTTTCCATGTTGCATATCGTGATGCAGTTGTCCGCCGCGTCGCGCACGACTTCATACTCTATTTCGGCAAGGCCCGCGATGCTTTTTTCTATGAGAATCGAGCTGTTGCCGCTTGCGGAGAGAGCGCGTTTGGCGGCCTCCCCGAAATCTTCCTCTTTTTCCACTATGCCGCTTCCGCTTCCGCCGAGGGCGAAGTCCGCGCGGATGATTGCGGGGAAGCCGATTTTCGCCATCGCCTGGCGGGCGGCCGCGAAGCTTGTCGCCCTGCTGCTTGGGGGCACGGGCTGGCCGATTTTTTTCATCAATTGCGCGAATTTTTCGCGGTCCTCGGCAAGCTCTATTGATTCAATCTGCGTGCCGAGCACTTGCACCTTGTTTTTTTCAAGCACGTCTTTCAGTTGCACCGCGAGGTTGAGGCCGGTTTGCCCCGACATTGTTGCAATGAATCCGTCAGGCTTTTCGATTTCAATTATCTTGGCGATTGTTTGCGCGTTCAGGGGCTCGACGTACACCCTGTCCGCGGTCTGCAAATCGGTCTGTATCGTCGCGGGGTTGCTGTTCACGAGCACTACCTTGATTCCTTCTTCGCGTATGGCAAGGCAGGCCTGGGTGCCGGAGTAGTCGAATTCCGCGGCCTGGCCTATCACGATTGGCCCGCTGCCGATTAGGAGCACTTTTTCGATTTTTTTCGCGTGCGCGGCGTCCATGAGAAGTTGTTCGAGGTTCATGGGGCAAATCACAGCATTTCGGTGAATTCTTCGAAGAGGAAGCTTGTGTCGTAGGGCCCGGGGTTTGCTTCGGGGTGGAATTGCACGGAGAATGCCTGTTTTTCCACGCATTTGATGCCCTCGTTTGTGCCGTCGTAGCAGTTTTCAAAAAGGGGCTCCACCCCTTGGGGCAGGTTTTGCACTGCGAACCCGTGGTTTTGCGCGGTGATGAACACGCGATTGGAGTCCGCGTGTATCACGGGGTGGTTGCTTCCGCGGTGGCCGAATTTCAATTTAAACGTGTCCGCGCCGAGGGCGTGCGCAAGTATTTGGTTGCCCAGGCAGATGCCGAAAATTGGCTTTTGCCCAAGCAGCTCGCGGCAGGCTTGGATGGACTTGGCCAGGAGAGCCGGGTTGCCGGGGCCGTTGGAGAACAGGACGCCGTCCGGTTCCAGTTCCAAAATTTTTTTGGCGGAATAATCCCATGGCACGACCGTTACGCGGCAGCCCAAGCGGGCGAGGGAGTGCTCGATGCTTTTTTTGGCGCCGCAGTCCACGAGCACCGCGTGCTTTTTCGCATTCGGGTTGCCTGCGATTCGCAGGCCGGTTGGTGAGACTTCTTGGACGAAGTTTTGCGTCGAGTAGTCGAAAGAGGAAGCGGTTTTTGCGAGTTCTTGTGCGGCTTGCAGGCAGTCGGCGTGGTCGCGCAGTTCGCCTTCTTCGAAGGTTTGCAGTGCCGAGGGAAGCACGCCGTGTTCGCGTATGCGCAGCACGATTGAGCGCGTGTCCACGCCGGCGATGCCGGGCGTGTTCTGGGAGGCAAGGAACTCGTCAAGCGTTGCTTGGGGGGATTGGGCGGTTGCTGCCGCTGCGGGGGCGGTTGCTGGGGTTGGTTGGAAGGGTTTTTGGCAGGATTCGGCGACCACGGTTGCGCGGGCGTGGATTTTTTGGGATTCGAAGGATTCGGGGGAGAAGGAGTAGTTGCCGATGAGGGGATAGCAGAAGGTGAGGATTTGCCCCGCGTAGGAGGGGTCGGTGAGGGCTTCCTGGTAGCCGGTCATGGAGGTGTTGAACACGAGTTCGCCAAGCACGCGTTTGCTTGTGCCCAAGGCTGTGCCTGCGTAAAAAGAGGAGTCTTGCAAAACGAGGAGGGCAACGCGTTTTTGCGAAAGCGCTGCCGTTTGCGGGCGGCAAGTTGCCTGCCCGAGGGTGGAATTCATTAGATATCTAAAAAGAAATTTATGCGGAACAAGCTTATTAAACGATTTGTTTTGCTCCCCGCGTTTTGGGAAAATTTAAGGGAAACCCGGCAGGTAGCGCGTTCAGCGCGCGATAGATGCGACCTTGCCCTCGCCGGGCTTCAAGAGGATTTTTCCGTTTTCGTACGCGAGCTTGCCGCGCAGGAAAACTTTTTCCACCGCACCAACCGCACGGAATCCTTCGAACGCGGTCCAACCGCTTTTCGAGTGCAGCAAGTTTGCCGAAACCGCATGGCGCTTCTTCAAATCCACAAGCACCAAATCCGCGTCCTTCCCAACCGCAATCCCGCCCTTGTTCTTGAGGTTGAACAGGCGGGCGGGGTTGGTTGATGAAAGTTGCACGAGTTTTTGGAGGGACAGTTTTTTTGCGGCAACCGCGGTGAGCATGAGGGGCAGGATTGTTTCGACTCCGGGCATCCCGCTTGGCGCGTTCCAGTAGGCTTCGCGCTTTTCTTCGCGGGAGTGCGGGGCGTGGTCGGAGGCGATGCAGTCGATTTGCCCCGCGCAAAGCGCTTTCCATACCTCCGCTTGGTCCTCCTTCGACCGCAGCGGGGGGTTGACTTTGCCGTAGTTTCCAAGCTTTTCCAAATTTTCTTCAGACAGGAACAGGTGGTGCGGCGTTGCCTCGCATGAAACTCTCGCGCCTTTTTTGCGGAAGGCGGCGATTTGCCGCAATTCCCCTGCGGTTGAAACGTGGCACAAGTGCACTTTTCTTTTCGCCCCGATTGCAAGCGGGAGGATTTGCGCGACTGCGGACTCCGCGGCGTGCGGCGGCCGCACGAGGTTGTGCAATTTCACCCCGCCGTGGGGGAACTCTTTTTTGTAGCCTTCGGTTTTCCTGCGGATTGCCTCCTCGTCCTCGGCGTGGAAGCACACGGGCTTGTTTTTGTCGAACGCGGCCAAGTGCAGGAGTATCGCGGAATGGCTTTCCACAAGCAGGTTGCCGGTGCTTGAACCGAAGAAAATTTTCAGGGCCGCAACCGAATTGTCCTTGCCCGCCTTGGCGGCCTCGTGCACGTTTTCAAGTGTGGCCCCGAATTGGAACGCATAATCGCACACCGCTTTTTTCGCGGCGATTTCCTTTTTTTCGTGAAGTGCGGCAAGCGTTGTGGTGGCAGGCGTGTTGTTTGGCATGTCGATGACGGTGGTCACGCCGCCCGCAAGCGCGGATGCGGTGCCGGAGTGGAAATCCTCCTTATGGGTGTTGCCGGGGTCGCGGAAGTGCACGTGGCAGTCCACAAGCCCGGGAAGCACTGCAAGCCCTGCGGCGTCAACAATCTCTTCGCGGATAGCGGGTTTTATGCGCGGGGCTATTTTTGCGATTTTGCCCGCGGAAACGCGAATGTCGGCTTTGCGGCCGCCTGTTGCGGATACCACGAGCCCGTTTTTTATTATCATTTTTCAAACCACGCTTTTTCACTAAATTTTCCCTAAACGTATTCGACCGCGAAGTCCATGGGCTCGGAGAATGCGCGGGAGGATTTTCCGAACAATTGCGTGGGCTTCTTGAATATTTTAGCCCGGTCGGATGCGGTTTTGCGCATCGCGTCGGCAAGCAGGGCTTCGGCAACGCGGCCCAGCATTTTTCCGGTCGCGTTGTCGCGGCTTGTGATGAGCAGGCTTGCGGACACCCCGCACATGCCCTTGGGGTTCGACAGGTGCAGGGGCGTGATTTTTATCGAATAATTGCATCGGTTGCCGAAATTGTCTTTTGCGGAAAAGTTGTGGGAAACGCTGCCGTCGGATTCCTCGGATTCGGACCCGTTGCCCGCGAACGATTTTTGCGC
>DAHXMR010000219.1 GCA_027371655.1 Microcaldota archaeon | reverse complement strand
GGACTTCGCAGTCTGCTCCGCAGTCGGAGCACTTCGCTGTATACATCTGCCTTGGACCGAATCCGCGGCCGCCTTGGTCGAAACTCATTTTTCTTATTCACCTATTTTTTTAACGGCTTTTCCTTGCGGAAAGCCGCTTTTTATTGCAAAACCTCTGGCTCGTTGGTTGAAGAAGAACCCGTCCCTATAGGGCGTGAAAAACTAAAAAAACCACTAAACGAGAAAAAGTGCCTTCCCAATAACGGTGCCATTCATTGCTTTGCTGTACCAATAATATGGCAAGCCCACTATAAATACGTTGGCAATTCAAAGCGATTACGGCAATCAGCGAAGAAAACGGTTTGCAAAGGCGTTTCCCCGGAAGGGAAAAAGAGCCCCCCACCGCGGCCGCGCTCACCCGCCCAGGTCGTGTTTCAGCGGGGCAACCCAACCCGACTCGGGTTCTTGCCTTTTTCAAGCAGTTTTTGGCAAATCGGCTTTCCGGCAACCGCGCCTTTTGGCAGGGCGTCCATCGTGCGCTTCTCGTCGAGGATGTGGACTACGTGGAAGCCGCGCTCGGACAGCGCGCTTGCAATCCATCGGCGGTGGCATTTCCAGAACAATTTTTCCGCGCACATGACCGCCACGGTCTTTTGGCAGGCAATTTCCGCAAGCCGGCCAATTGCAGCGGCGAAAGCCGCCGAATGTGAATACGCATCGTAGCCTTCTTTCCTGAATCCGCCCAGGCCTTCGCCCATCCAAACGTATTCCACGCCGGCCTTGGGCAGTGCGGCGGACAAATTGTCCTTGTTGTGCTGGGGATTGTGCCGGGACATTGGATAATGCCGCACGTCGGCGACAACTTGTATTTTGTAATGCGAAAGCAGGGAAACAAGCTGCTCCAACGACAGCGCCGAGTGGCCCAGCGTGTAAACGTCGCGCGCTGGGGTTTTTCGCACCGCCGGTTTTTTCTTGTCCCGCCGCAATTCAACCACTCACAGTATGAACGTCACGTACGCGTACAGGCATGCGACTGTTGCCAGGCTTGCAAGCCAGATTGGCTTGTTCCACTTCTTGATGTCGAAAGCGTCGGAGGAGGAAAACGGCAGAAGTTCCATTATCGCAAGAAGCCCGCTTGACGCGTAAATCGCCTGGTAAACCTGGTCCGGGTGGCTTGCGTTGTACAACGCGAAGAACAGCATCACGGCGGCGCTGAACAATGGCGCGGCAAGCTTCATCACGCCCACTTTCCATTTTTCCTCGTGCTCGGGAATCTCTTCAATGAGGAAGCCTTGCGCGGAAAACGCGTTCCCCAAATAAGCGGAGACCAAGGTCATTGCGGAGCCGCGCACCCACAGGC
>DAHXMR010000210.1 GCA_027371655.1 Microcaldota archaeon | reverse complement strand
CTTCCAAGACAACGGGCTTGTCCAGCCCGTCGGGCGTGGTGGAAATCGCGCACGCGGGAAAGAAAATAGTGCTCTGATTTTCAAAGCTTGCAGCAACCGCGTTTTTGGCTTTTGGCTGCTTTTCTTACCAGCCGCTTATTTTGACGAGCGCGTGCTTGAGCACCGTCGAAAGCAGGACCGCTTCGTCTTCTGATATTGGGATTTGCACTGCGCGCAGTCCCCCTGCCTTGGATTGCGTTGATGCCTTGAAGAAGTAGCCGTAATCGCCTTTGGCAACGGCTATTGCGGAGTTGAGCACGTCGGTTTCCGAGACAAACTTGCTTTTGCCGGGGTCGTGGAAAATGTTGGTCGATTTCACGCGGTTGTCGAACACGGAGATTATTTTGGAAATGTCCGTGTCCGAGAGCTTGAAAACGATTTTGTTGGGCCAGTCGAACGCCTGCTCGGGCCCCGCCTTTTGCGCGGCTGCTTCGAGGAAAACGCAGCGCTTGGAAACGTTCAAGTCCAACTGTATCGCCCCACCTGTGCCGGTGCGGTTGGGCTTGTAGATTTTGAGCTTGTCCTCGTAAGTGCGCAATGGGGTTTCGGGCGCCATTTTTAGCTTTTCACCGCTTGTGCTTCGTTTTCCGCGCCTTCGCATGGCTTGTGGGTTTTGAGGAATTCTTCCATTTGCCCGCACGCGATTTCCTGCAGCCGCTCGAGGACGGGCTTGAGGCTGCCTTCGGTGAAGCGGATGCTTGCCGCCGCGTCGTGGCCTCCCCCGCTTGTGATGGCGTCCGAAAACTCCTTTTTCAAAACTGGAATCGCGGTGCTTGCGCGGAAGCCCGCCAAAAGCGCGCAGTTGTTGGCGCGGATGGAAATGCTTTCCTTTGTGAAGCCGAACGTGATTATGGGTTTGTGCAATTTTCCCGATTCCATCACGTGCACGACGTTCAGCGCCCTGCCCTTCGGGGGATAAGAGCCCTTCTTGACAAGCTTTTCAAGGTCGACAAGGACGAATTTCACGCCGCAGGGCGAGAATTTCACCTGCACGTGCTTTACCGCGACCTCAAGCAGCCGCTGCTCGCTTCTCTTGGCAAGCCTCCACGCAAGCTCCACCGCCTGCGGGTCGGCAAGCTTTTCCAAATAATACTCCGCGGGCACGCCCTTTTCGTTGTGGTGCGCGAAATAGTCCAATGCGACGGCTTCCTTGAAATCGGTTTCCGCGGCAAGCGAGCTTTTGTCCGACTGCAGGGCGAACCACGCGAAATCCTCGCGCACCGACGGGTCGATTAGGCGCGCAATCTGCGTTGCAAGCAATCCCGCGGTGTGGCTGCCGCGCTCGTCGCACACGTGCGACGAAACGAAGCAATCGGCAAGCGCAAGCGCGTCCTTCGAGGGCGGATGGTGGTCCACAAGCATCAACTTGGCACCCGCGTCCTTCAGCGCCTTCAACCCCTCGACGCTTTCGCTGTTGGCGCCAAAGTCTAGGAGTACGAAAAGGGGCTTTGCGGGCGCGCCGCGCACCGCGGTGAGGTCCTCGAACGCGTCTTTTGGCTCGTAAATCGCGCCCCCGGCCTGGCTGCTCCAAAGCATGGGGAATTCGCCCCGCTTTTCGGGGATTTTCTCCCTCTCGCGCTTTTTGGCGAGGGCGTCAACAATCGGCATCGCGCTGCAAATGCCGTCGCAGTCGTCGTGGAAGCGCACGCGGATGGGAACCCCAGTTGAAAGCGCGGCTTCAAGCACGCTGGCGCACTTGCGCATCTTGGGCAGGAGGCTGCGCATGCACTCGTCGTCGACAATCAGCTTTCCGCCCGTGCCTTCGGCTGCAGCATCGTTCGGACCCTTTTTGCCATCCACCTTAGTTTCTGCCCGTAGAAAGCTTAAAAACGACACGGTCTTAAAAGGCGGAAAACGCGCCTTCCAAGCCGAATTAGGGCATATTCCGTCCAGTTCCCAACGGGGCTCGAAGGCCGCCGGACACTGGAAAAACCTAGATTCCCCAGTGCTCGAGGGCTTCCCAGGCGAATGCGCCCAAAATCATCAGGCCGAAGACGCCGTCTAAGCCAAGCTGGAAGGTGATGTTGTCCATGAGAATTAGCCCGCTTTCGGATTTTTAGGTTAACCTAAAAATAGTGGGGCAAAATGTATTTAAACGTATTCAGGGGCGGCAGCAGTTCCCTTTCGGAATGGCCCTGCTATGGGGGCACTTGCGGGGATGCCCAAGCAGCCTGCACACGCGGGAAGCCAGCTTGGCGTCAAGGTAATGCTCGAAGCCGCAGGCGGCGGCCTCCACTTCATCCTTGGGGACGCCGACCAGGTTGACGAAAAGGCATTCCGCAAGCCTGTGCCTGCGGATTGCTGTTGCCGCAAGAGCCTTCCCCTTGGCGGTGAGGGACGCGCCGTAATACCTGTTGTGCGAAACCAATCCCAAGCGGGAAAGCTTGTGCAGCGCCTCGGTTACGCTTGCAGGCCTTATGCGCAGGCGCTTGGACAAGTCCCCGGTCTTTACCGCCTCGTTGCCCTCATCAACTTGGAGCACCCAAAGCCACTCCAAATACTCCTGCAGGGGGAATGAAAGCCGGTCCATTTTCGCAGCCAAAGTAATCATACTTGGAGGGCTATAAAAGTTGGCGTGCCTAATAAACGCGAAATGGCAAAAACAAAAACCGCGGTCGTGCAGGAAGGCGAAGCCCTGCTTGAAATCCCCGCGCAGTCGATAACAAACCCGTTCCACGCCGAGGCGTTCTACAACCCGTTCATGCGCTTGAACCGCTCGATTTCCGTGCTCGTCCTGCAAAACGCGCTTCCTACGCTTCGGGGAACAAACGCGCTTGACGGCCTAAGCTCGCTTGGAGCGCGGGGAATGCGCTATGCATTGGAGGCAAAAGGCGTTTCCAAAATAACAATGGTGGACGCCAACCCCGGCGCGACGAAACTCGCAAAGAAAAACATCCGGAAGAATGCGAAGAAGTTGCCAAAAAAAGTAAAACTCGAGGTAATCCAGGACGACCTCAACCGCGCCCTGCTTGCGTCGAAGGAAAAATACGCGTTCATAGAGCTGGACCCCTTCGGCTCGCCCGTGTTTTATTTGGAAAACTCGATAAGGCGCTGCAGCAACAGTTCGATGCTTTCGGTGACCACAACCGATTTGGCGAACTTGTACGGCTCCCGCGCACCCCCGTGCATCCGCATGTACGATGCGAAGCCCCTGAAGTGCCAGTTCGGCCACGAGCTTGCACTGCGCATCCTCATTGGGAGAATCGCGCGCACGGCGGCAATGCAGGACTTTTCCATAACCCCCATGCTCTCGTTTTACCACAGGCACTACGCCAAAACGTTCGTAAAGCTTGAGCGCGGCGCGTTCGCCGCGGACGAGAGCTTGAAGCAAAACATCGGATTCGTTTCCCTGTGCCCAAAGTGCCTGCACGCAGTTGCAGCGAAGCTGCCGGAAGGGATTTGCACGAAGTGCGGAAGCAAAATGGACTACGCGGGTCCGCTTTGGATTGGGAAAACGGTTGACGTGGATTTTTTGGCAAAGTGCGGAAAGGAAAACGAAAAGCGCAACTTGGAGGACAAAGCGGAAATCTCAAAGCTTTTCGGCCTGCTGCAGCAGGAGGCCGCGGGAGATTTTCCTCCTTGGTTTTGGGATTTGCACGAGACCGCAAAAGCGTTCAAAATCGCGCTGAAAGCCAAGGTCTCCGACGCCATCGCCTCGCTCGAAAAAAAGGGTTTTCATGCAACTAAAACGCACTTCTCTTCAGTGGGCATAAAGACCAACGCGGACGCCCGCACGGTGGCCGAAGTGCTGAAATAAAAAAGAAAAATGACGGACTACGCCAGCCCGATAAAGCCAAATTTTGCAAGGAAAAATAGCGCAAAAACTATGATTCCCGGCGCAAATATGACGACAATAGTCCTCATCGTAGACAATTGGTGAACTTCCCTCACAGCAAGAAAAGTAAGGTAAAGCCCATACAGCCCAACAGGCAGGAGAGCTAGCCAACCGATTATCGGAATAATCGATAGAATTGAGTTAATTATGGCAAACGGCGAACCGAAAATAGCCGAAAGGTAAAACTGCTGCGAATAACTGCCCTTACCCCCCAAAAGTTTTGCAATAACCCAAAAAATAGCCGTTATTACGAGCGAGGCAATGGGCAGAGCAATAGCATAGGTTATTGGCATCAAAACCAAACCAAAAACATTTCCAAAAAGCAAGCCAACCAAACCCATAATTAGCCCCGCAATAGCGCCCCCAACTACAAGCTGTTTTGCCCCGGCCATTATTGACGCATTCTGCTTCTCCTTGGCAAAAGTTTCCTTGGGGGACATCAACGCGCTTTTCCACAACCCTATTGGCAAAAGGTCGGCCATTTTCTGGAAAACACCTCGATAAGAGAGAAGGTTGGGCGGTTCTTAAAAGTATTGGAAACGCGCACGCGGAAACCGCGGGGAATTCGTAAAAAGTGGCGGGCTTGTGGGAGTTAGGGGGGTTCGGGCCGCCAGTTCAGGGCATGAGCCACGGCAGCCACGCGGGCCGCTCGTCGGTCAAGAGGAAAACGTAGCACGCCGAGCAATAGGCGTATTCCAGGCATTCCGAAATTATCCTGGAGCAAAAGCCCATTCGGCTTCTGGTCGCAAGCACGGACGCCACCTGCAGGGGCCAGGCGAAAAACAGGACCGCGGAAAACAAAACCAGCGAAACCGCGGCAAGGGGAACGGAATAGGGGATGCGGTCGAATGCCTCCACCGCCGAGGCGGGCTCGACGATTATCACGCTGTCGGACACCGTTTTCATCGGCAAATTCTTTGGCATCGCCGACGGCCGCTCGTCGGTGAGCACGAAAAAATAGGCGCCAAAGCGCAAGAGGTGGCGCAGCATCCTCGCCTCGAAGTCGGAAGCGGAATAAATCCGTTTCTGGTGCCAGAACACGGACACGAGGTTGGCCAAATACGCGAACAGCAAAAGCAGCACAAGCGCAGCCGAAAGCACGAAAATGGAAACGAAGAAAACCGCGCGAAGCAAAACCTCGCCCCGCGACGCCTCGTCGCGAACCGAAAACGAAACAGCAACAGAATCCAAAAACCCCAAAACCCCTTTTCCTTCCCAAACAACCGGGCAGTTTGCCTGCAAACGGGAAGAACGCGCCGGGCTTATTTTAAGCCTCCCGGGCGCCAAAACCGCGGGATAGCCCCCGGGGGCTTGCGCTGGCCG
>DAHXMR010000209.1 GCA_027371655.1 Microcaldota archaeon | reverse complement strand
CGGCCAGCGCGCTTGTTTTTGCATTCTCTTTCGAAGGCTCGTTTTCAAAACGCGCAAAAAAATTCCCAAACTCGCCGCGCACTTCGATTTCGTGGACGTTGAGTTTTGCGGAAGGGCTGGCAATCACCCTGACCCTTGTGCGGCCCATGCCGATTCCGGAAAGCGAAAGCGACGCGGCAACGTTGACGTTCAACGGAAACTTTTTCACCGCATCGCGCGCAGCGCCGTCGAAAACAACTTCATCCCAGGCCAAGCCTTCAAAACCGAGCGAGGACGCGGGCTTCCTGGTGGTCAAAACCACCGAATCGATTTTCCCAACCGACGCTGCACGCAACGCGTCCAGCCCGCCTATCGCCCCGCTTGGGACAAGCAACCTGCCCCCGCCCCCCGCTTCCGCCCGCTTCAACTTCGCAAGCAGTTTTTCGTCCAAAAGCGCGCCCACGCTCATCACAAGAAGCGACGAGCCCGACAAAAGCACTTTTTCCCCGCACTCGGCCACCGCCTGCTGCGAGGCGGCTTCCACGACCAAATCCGGATTTTCCGAAAGCAACCCCTCCAAACTTTCCGCAACAAGGGGATTCGCGTTGAGGGCGGAAACAAGTTTTTTCGCGGCCTTGCAATCGGCGTCGTAGACGCAGGAAAGCGCCGCATCCCCGCACCGCCCTGCGCAAAGCGCGCGGGCGACAAAAGACCCTATGGCGCCACAGCCGATCAAACCAACGCGAAGCATGCAAAAACAACCTTGGAACCAAGTGCAACAATCAGGCGGGGAAAAAATAAAAGGTCAGGACACCGAGACCCGGGTCACTCCGCGTATTTTCAGGAATTCGTTCAAAAGCCTGCCCGGCACGGGTTTTTCCGTGATGATAGTCATCTTGGGGTTCTCGAACAATTCGGGGTCCTCGGCGTGAAGCTGGCGGATACTTATGCGGGATTCCGCAAGCAGGGTTGATGCCGCGGCGATTATGCCGCCCTTGCTTGCCTGCGCCTCGATTTCAACAACCCCGAATCCCAACAGGTGCGCGACGTTTTTCAAAAGCCCGCCCGCGGGCAAAACGTTCTCGAACACGCGGGCAAGTTCCTTATCGCGCACAATCGCATTCACGGTTGCAGAAACCGCCCTGCGGTCCACGCCCGCGGCACTGGCAAGGCTCACTTCCTTGACCTCCACGTCCCCGCAAAGCACTTTGCCATCCGCGCTTACGCGAAGCCCGCATTCAACGATTTTGCGCGCGACCGCGATGCGCGCGGGGAAATCCGCAAACTTTTCAGCAACACGCTTCCACATTCCAAAAATCACCCGCAAAGAGCAATGCACAAATATGTGCCATAAAGTATTAAATACACCCTTACGTAAAAACAATTCACTCGAAACAAGTTCTGCAATTCAAGGGGTGCTTTCTCAATGGACAAAGGCGGTTG
>DAHXMR010000200.1 GCA_027371655.1 Microcaldota archaeon | reverse complement strand
GTGGTTTCCCCGATTGTTTCCGCATGCACTTTCAGCTTCCTAAACTGGCGGCAAATTCCCTCGGCATCGCTCTTATTTGCAACGAGGGCAAATCCCCAGCCCATGTTGAAAGTGCGGAACATCTCCTCGTCGCTTATTTTTGAGCCCTTCAATTCAGCCGCGGTTTGGATTAGCGAGAAAATGGGCTGTGGGGAAAAGTTGTCGAGGGCAAAGCCTATGGGCGAGTATTCGGAGATTTTTTTCAATTTCCCGTAGGCGTCGCCGGTGATGTTCGCGGCCGCGAGGATTTCGAATTTTTTTGCAACAAGCAAAAATTGCCTGGAATAAAGCGCCGTGGGCGTGAGGGCTTCCAAGACAACGGGCTTGTCCAGCCCGTCGGGCGTGTCAAAAGGCGCGTATGCCCCGCCCCATTCCTTGAACAGCGCGCGGCGCGCGAGGCTCAACCCGTTGGAGTGCAATCCGCTTGAGCGCAATCCTATTACCGCGTTGCCGGGCTTGCACTTTGTTGCCGTGATTATTTTCTTTTTTTCGACTTCGGCGTAGCAGGAGCAGTTTATGTGGTACGGGTTTTTTCCCATCCCGTTGATGAGCAGGGGCACGTCCGCGGTTTCCCCGCCGACGATGCGGCTTCCGGCAAGTTCCGCGCCGGTTTGTATGCCTTTGATTATTTGCGAGAGCAATTCGGGCTCCGAGTGGTTGATGTCAATCGCGTCAACAATGTCAGTTGGCGCCGCCCCGCACCTGATGGCGTCGTTTGCCACCATGGCAACCGCGTCAATGCCGATTGTGTCGTGCTTTCCCGCAAGCTCAGCAAGCAGCACCTTGGTGCCCACCCCATCGGTGGACAAGTTATAGTAATAGTTTTTGTTCTGGCTGGAGGGCAAAAGCGTGCAATAGGGCGTTTTGATGGTGCCGGCCGGTAGGCCGGCCGAGAACAAATCGAATTTTTTGGCTTTTTCGCGCGTTTTGCGGTCCACGCCGCTTTGCGCGTAAGTGAGCTGTGCCATAGGTTTTTCGCCTTCGTTTTCTGAATGAGGTTATATCCGTGGAAAATTTAAACCTCTTTGCCCTAATGTGTTCCATCTGATTTTTTCGCTTTGCTGGTGTGTGGGATTGCCTGTGGATTCGCCTAATTCGGCCCGCTTTTACGCGTTCTTCAAGCCCGGCACGCTGGACGCCGCGGGCCGCGGGGTGCTTTCCTCCATCAAGGACGATTTGGGGCTCAAGGTTTCTTCGGTCAAGGTCGCCGACGTGTATGCAGTGCAGGGAATTCCCCTGTCCGCGCCCGAAAAGGAAAAGCTCGCAAAATTCCTCTTCTCCGATGCAGTTGTGCAGGATTATTCCGTTGACAGGGAGCCGTTTTCCAAAAAAGACGGGGATTGGCTTCTGGAAGTTGGCTTCAAAAAAGGCGTCACCGACAACGTGGGCAACACCGCGCTGATTGGCATGGCCGACGTGCTTGGCAAGCCCCTCCCGCGGGGCGCGGTTGTGCGCACATCGCGGCAGTATTGCGTTACGGCAACCCTTTCCAAAAACGACGCCGAGAAAATTTGCTCGGGCCTGCTTGCGAATTCCGTGATACAAGACTATTCCGTGAAAAAACTTTAAGCTGATGATACGCGCCATGGCCGATGTTGTTTCAAAAATACCGCTTTCGGGGTTGTCGGACGCCGAACTTGTAGCCCTTAGCAAAAAGCTCCTGCTTTCCCTGAACGTTGACGAGATGCGCATGGTGCGCAATTACTTTGCCAAGGAAGGCCGCGAACCCTCGGACGCCGAGCTTGAAACGATTGCGCAGACGTGGAGCGAGCACTGCAAGCACAAGGTGTTCAACTCGGTAATCGAGTATTCTGACGAGGAGTCGGGCAAGAGCGAAACGGTGCGCAGCCTGTTCAAGACGTTCATTCGCGGCGCGACCGAGAATGTTGCCAAGAAAAAGAAGTGGCTTGTTTCCGTTTTCAAGGACAACGCGGGCGTAATCCGCTTCGACGAATCCAACGACATTGCTTTCAAGGTTGAGACCCACAACCACCCAAGTGCGCTCGACCCCTTCGGCGGCGCGGGCACCGGCATCGGCGGCGTAATCCGCGATGTTTTGGGCGTGGGCCTGGGCGCGCGCCCCATTTTCAACACGGATATAACCTCATTCAGAAAACGAAG
>DAHXMR010000156.1 GCA_027371655.1 Microcaldota archaeon | reverse complement strand
AAGCGACAAAAACGCAAGCGGCCGCGTGGCAATCACGGCGGAACTTGAACCCATAATCCCCGAACAAAGCACTTACGAAGACTTCACGCTGGACGCGCAACTGCACAACCAAATCCAATCCGCGGAAAACGAGGTTGCGCTTGCGGAAAGCGAGGCCGGCGCCGGGCAAAACCAGTTTCAAATCCCGTTTTTGCAGCCACCGCGCCCCGATAGCGCCGACGTGGAAACGGCAAAGGGGCTTTTGAAGCGGGCGAAGGAAAGCGAGGCCGGCGGAAATTCCTCGGAAGCAGGCTTGCTTGCGCAAAAGGCTGCCGATATTGTTGCGCCAAAACCTTCGGGCATCGCGGGCATTCCCGACGTTGCCGGCGGGGCGGCCCAAGCCGCGCAAAAAGCAGTCGGTTTTGCGGCAAAAACCGCGGGGGCAGGCGCCTTGGACGCCACGGGCTTTGCATCGTGGGCGGCAAGCGGCACGCCCTTGGCATTGCTTGCGCTTGCGGTGATTGCCGCGGCGTATTTCTGGAAAAAGCGCAAGGCAAGCAAAGACAATGAAGACGAATGGCTCTGGAACTGAAAACGGAATAAGGCTATAGCAAACCAAGAAAAAAGTCAGATTACTTTCTTGGTTTGCTAGATTGCAAACCGCGAGATTTCGTCGGAAAACTTTTGCGGTTTGCAATAATTTTTAGTACGAGCTTTCAACGAATGCTGCGGCTGCAAGGATTGCAAGCGACAATCCGGCGAGCACGAAAACGTCGATCATCACGTACTTGAATTCCCTGTAGCGCCAGCGCCTGCGGCTTATCGCTACCGAGAGTATTCCTCCGGAAATGCTTGCGATGAAGTACGCTATCACTTCCAGGCTGCCGTGGGGAATGAGGCCCATCGCGGCCTGCCACACGCCGATAAGCCCGCTTTGGTAGACATGGCTGCCGACAAAAACGCCGATTACCGAAGCGTTCCACAAAAGCAGGTAAATCGAGCCGATTCCGTAGACAAGGCTGAACAGGAACATGAGGGCGAGCACTTGGAGGTTGTGGCCGAACAGGAACTGGAACGAGTCCGGCTTGAACGCGGCGCCGGTTGCGACCGCGCCTTGCACCAGGCGTATTTCCGCAAGCTGGGATGCGAAAACGTCTTTCGCGGTTTCCGCGGGAAGGGCAACGTACCACGCGGCGTAGGCGACGCTTGCGCCGAGGAAAAAGAAGGCAAAAATCTCTATGAGGTCGCCGTGGTAGTCGAAGAACCCGCGGTTTTGGCGGTGGAACTCCTCGTCCTCCTTTTCCTCGCGCACCAAAAGCGTCCAGATCAGGGG
>DAHXMR010000143.1 GCA_027371655.1 Microcaldota archaeon | reverse complement strand
TCCCGTTTTTCAGTACGGAAATTTTCGTTTCATCCGTCACCGTGATTTCGTCCATTCCCCCGCCGTGCACCACAAGCGCGCCCTCGCTGCCAAGTTCGCGCAGCGCGAGAGCAATGGGCTCGCAGAGTTTTTCGTCATAAACGCCCAACAGTTGGTGCGTCGCGCCCGCGGGGTTGGACAGGGGCCCAAGCAGGTTGAACACGGTCTTTATCCCAAGCTCCTTGCGCACGGGGCCGGCGAATTTCATCGCGGGGTGGTAGGTTGGCGCGAACAGGAAGCCGAAGCCCGCCTCGTCAATCATTTTTTCGGTCTCCGCAGGCGGAATGTCGATTGCGAACCCGAGGGCCTCCAAAACGTCGGCGGAGCCGCACTTGCTTGTCGCGCTTCTGTTCCCGTGCTTTGCGACCGCGATTCCGCACGCGCTCGCGATTATCGCGCTTGTTGTCGAGACGTTGAACGATTGCGAAAAGTCGCCGCCAGTGCCGCAGGTGTCAAGCAGGGGCTTTGCTTTTGGGCGAATTGCGGTTGCGTGCCCGCGCATCACCCCGGCAAGCGCGCCTATTTCGCTTGCGCTTTCGCCCTTCGTTTTCAAAGCTGCCAAAAAAGCGCCGGCCTGCGCGGGCGAAAGCCCGCCCCGCATAAGCAGGTGCATTGCGAATTCCGCCTCGCCGCCGCCCAAGTCCCTTTTTTCGCACAGTTTCCCAAGGATTTCCGTAAATTCCATTTTGTTTTTTACCCTCAAAACGTTCCGTCAAGAAAATTTTTCAGCAACTTTTTCCCGTGCTGCGTTGCAAACGCTTCCGGGTGGAACTGCACGCCGAACACCGGGCGCCTCGCGTGCTCCAATCCCATTATTTGCAAATCGTTCTCGCTTTCCGCCGTTATTTTCAGGCAATCCGGCAGGCTTTCGCGCTGGGCGACTAGCGAATGGTAGCGCGTCGCCTCAAACGCCGGGGGCACGCCGCGGAAAATTCCGCGGCCATCGTGGCGGATAACGCTGTTTTTCCCGTGCATCGGCTTTGGCGCGCGGACTATTTTCCCCCCGAACGCGTGCGCTATGCCCTGGTGGCCAAGGCACACGCCCAAAAGGGGGATTTCGCCCGCGTTGCGGATGATTTTCGCGCACTCGCCAAAATAGCGGGCGTCTTCGGGGGTGCCGGGGCCGGGGGAAATGATGATGTGGTCGGGCTTCAACGCAAGCGCCTGCTTGCACGAGATTTCGCGGTTGCGGAATACGACCGGATTCCCGCCAAGCTCGCCAACGCATTGCACGAGATTGTAGGTGAACGAATCGTAGTTGTCTATAATCAGGGTTGTCATACCGTGTCCCCTCTGGATTCGGTTGCTTCCAACGCTGCAATTATTGCCGCCATCTTGTTGTCCGTCTCAAGCGCCTCTTTTTCCGCAACCGAGTCGTAAACAATTCCCGCGCCGGCCTGCACGAACGCATCGTTCCCGTTTGCGAAAAGCGTTCGTATCGAAATGGCGAAATCGCAGTTGCCGTTGAACGAAAAGTATCCCACGCTGCCGGCGTAGGGGCCGCGGGGGCATCCTTCGAGTTCCGCGATTATCTCCATTGCCCGCAACTTCGGCGCCCCGCTCACCGTGCCCGCCGGGAACACGCTTGCAAAAGCGTCAAAACAATCCCTCCCGCGTGCGAGCGTTCCCGTCACGCGCGAAACCAGATGCTGCACGTGGCTGAACTTTTTTATTTCCGCAAATTTCGGCACCTTAACGCTTCCGTATCCGCACACGCGGCCAACGTCGTTGCGCGCCAAGTCCACAAGCATCAAATGCTCCGCCCGCTCCTTTTCATCACCCAAAAGCTCGCGGGCCAGTGCCGCGTCTTTCTTGGGAGTTGCCCCGCGCTTGCGCGTGCCCGCAATCGGATATGTTTCCACGTTGCGGTTTTCCGTCCGCACAAGCATCTCCGGGCTCGAACCCACGATCTCGCGTTGCCCGAATTTCAAAAAATACATGTAAGGCGACGGGTTGATTTCCCGCAACTTTTCATAAAACGGCAGCCTGCCCCCCCGCATCCTGATTCCGCGCCTGCGCGAAAGAACAATCTGGAACGCATCCCCCGCTCGCACGTACTCCTTCGCGGCCTCCACCTTTCCCTCAAAAGCAGCATCTGAAAAATTACTCTTTCCAACCGAAAACCCCTCCGGTTCTTGCGAGCCTGCGGGCTCGTTGGTAATTTTCTCCAACTCTTTCGAGCGGTCCTCGCCCAAGGTGAAATACGTGCAGGAACGTTTCAAGCGGTCAAAAACAAGTCCATCAAGAAACAATCCAAACTCCATTTCCGAAAAATCAATTTTCCTGCCGCCTGCGGCGGTTGCGGCAACTGCCGCCGAGTCAAAGTATTTTGTGGCGCCAAAGCCCACGCTTCCCACGAGGCCGCCCAAAAAGCCAAGCGAACGCGCATTGCGGGCGGTTCCAACTGCGCGCAATTCGTCGAAGGGGTTGCCAACAAAATCGTATTCCTGGTCCGCCCCGCCCGCGTGCGTTGTGCGCACAACGTTTTTGGAAACCGTTATTGTTGCCGCGGGCTCAAAGCCCAAGAAAGAGTATCTTCCCAAGTTTTGGTCGGCTTCGGCGGATTCCAGTAGGAAGCAGGACTCGAAAGTTTGGTGCAGCCGCGAGAAAAGCGCGAACGCATCGGTTTGCCCGCCTAGTTTTCTTGCGCGCACGCTGCTAATTTGCCGCAAAGTTTTTTGCAGG
>DAHXMR010000123.1 GCA_027371655.1 Microcaldota archaeon | reverse complement strand
ACACTCAGTGCTTGTTTTCCTGCGCCCACTTCAGGTGAACGACCACGGGCTGAAGCCCGTGGCTTCTCCGTTACAGAGCGAAAGCCCCGGGGCGCACGTTGCGGGTCGCTCATCACGCGGGTTGAAACCCGCGGCTTTCGCGCCCCGTGGTCGTTCAGTAAAGCGAGTGGAGGAAGGCGTCCTTGCCGAACCGGCTGAGGCTATACCCCGGGGACTGCCCCATCCGAGGCAGTATCCTTCGGCAATTTTTCGAGCCGCGTTTTTTTCAATCCCGCTTTTTTCAAAGCTGTCAATCAAGGCTTCGCGCACGTAATGAAAGTGGGGATCGAAGTGGGCGAACTTCGCTCCCTTCTTTAACACCTCTCCGCCGGACTGGAAGAACGCGAAAAGCGATTTGATATGGAGGTCTGCGGGTTGCCCAAGCGCAGCGCCAAGGTCTTTCTGCACCCCTTCCTCGAAGTCCTTTTGCGATAGAAGCGATTTCAACGGGTTTTCACTCTTCAAAGAACGGTGAACGTCCCATAGCATGACTCCGGTGCCTTCGCGGCGCGCGAAGTGCTCGAATGCGCGCGAAATCTTGGGCGCGTTCGCCTCGATTTCCCGCAAAGCAGCCCCCGTTACTCCAAGCTCGGCTTGGTTCTTTTCAAGGAACTTCAGCGCGGCAACCGCCTCGGCGTGCTTGCCGCCTGCGAAAAAATAGTAAGTCGAACCGAACACGCGGCCCATGTCTTCAGGCGTGGGCTTTTTTCCGCTTTTCATCGGCTCCGCAAGCCGGCGGGCGTGCGACAACACGATGCTTTCCCTTGCATTCATTTGCAAACCATCCCGAAAAACCTTCCCGCAAGTCAATGTTTTTGCGCGCTTTTAATCGCCTTGAAAAACGGCTGCAAATAATTGAGGGGGCGGGGGAAGAATCTGGAGCGGTCCCGGAACTTCCGGTCGAACGAGCAAACTTCCTCTTTTCGTTCCACTTCGGACAAGTAGTAGCTTAAGTGCTTTGGAAGCTCCCCGTTTTTCGGGGGCGCTTGGCGGTCGCGGAGTTCGCGGGCGCGCTCGCGGCGGGCGCCGTGTGCTTCGCCAGGCTCGTAAAAGTGGTAAGTTTCGTGGGCGACCAATTCAACCATGTTGAGCCAGCTTGCGTGCTCGTAACCCGTTATACCCTGCCGTTTTCCCGCCTTGAACAATTCATCGTGCAATTTTTTGGCGGTATCGAAAGGCAGTTCGGCATGGTCATAACCCACCATCGAGTCCCATGCATCGTAAAAATACGGCGGCTCGGAAAGGAAGTGTTTGCCGTGGGCTTTTTCCTTCGCGCGCTTGGGCAGCATTGCATCGAAGGCGGCCATCACCCCCTCCTCTTCCAAGGCCATTGCGGGGCCCGATTGCATGCCTTGGAAATGCCCCGCGGTCAGGAGGGAATGCACGGCGTCAAGAAAGAACCCTTCGGCCTTGCTTTTTTCGTCCACGGGCAGCTCTAGAAAACGCCGGTTGATCAGCTTCGACTTCTCGAAAGACTCATTGAAGCTGTGCAGAACCGGGCGCAAATCAAGGGCGTTGTGCACGAGCACGTATGGCAGCCCGCCGTAGCGCCAATTCTTTTCTTTTGCCAAATTCCTCGCGACATCCCATTGAATCCTGCGGATTGTGCCGAGAACGCCTGCGAAAAATTCCTTGGGCTTGACGCCGAACAGTTTGGCGCGCTCGGCTGACCACTTCTTTATCGCTGGCGAAGACCAGTTCCACGATACCTGCAAGTGGTGCGGGTTCACTTTCCACGGCTCGATTTTGGCAAGCTTGGAATCGTAATGGCCGGCATCGAGTTTTTCCAAAAAATCCGACGCCTTGCGTATGCGCGCGTCCCGCAGCGCCGACGGCTTCCGCTCCACAAGCCTCGCGAGGTTTTCCCCAACCCTGAGTGCAACAAGCTGCCGCACAAGCCGAACTTCCCGCCGCATCGTCATTTTCCCCCAGCCTTCTTTTTGCCCAGTATTGCCGCGTAAAACGGCTGCAAGTATTCGGGCGACTTTCCCTTGAGGATCGCCGTGTTCGCGAATTTTTCCTCGAAGGAGTACACGCCGTCGCGGGATTCCTCTATTGCCGCGAAGTGCGAGAACGGGAGCGGGAAATCCCGCTTTGCCGGCGCGGCCTGCTTTTCGAATTCCTCCTGCGCGCGCCGGTAGCGCGCACTGAACTTTGCTTCGGGCTCCGCGTGGTGCATCATTTCGTGGCCGACCGCGCCCGCAAGGAGGCGCCAGCTTGCGTCCCCGAAGGAGTTGATGCCTATGCCTTTTGCCAGCCTTTTTTGGAACGCGTAAATCCGCCTGGTTTCCGAAAGCGGCGCGCCCTTGGGAAGGGAACCCATTGTGTTCTTCCACGCGAGCTTGCGCAACTGGCTGTAATTCACCGCAAAAGAAGCCGGCCTGTTTTCTCCCCCCGAAACTTTCGGATAACTCTGTTTGGAAATCTTTTTACGAACGCCGGGGGGC
>DAHXMR010000113.1 GCA_027371655.1 Microcaldota archaeon | reverse complement strand
TTCTATGGTTTTTTCCTCGCGCGTTTTTGCGAGCTTCCGCGACAGGAGCTCCTTGAGGCCGTCGGCGTGCACCGCGCCCATGGAAACCTCGCCCGCATCGATTTCCTCAAGCGCCACCTCGACGCGGCTTTTTTCCAAAATTTTTCGGTATTCAAGATTCGTTTTGCCGGCCGGCGTTTTTTCAATCTTGAGCCAGCCGTACCTGCTTGCCCACTGCAGTGCGATGGGCACCTCGAATTGTGCGAGGCCGCTTTTCGGAATCGCCTCGGAGAGCTCCATTTTGCCGGCTTTTTCAATCGCGTTGGCAAGCCTGCGCTCGGGAGTGCCGCCTGTGAGGTATTTTTTGCCTTCTTCGGTCAGCGCTGCGAATTCGCGGCCGGTCTTTTCGGTTTCGGCAAGCCCGCTTTCTTCAAGCGAGTTGAGCGCGCTCATCAGGCCGTCGTAGGAAATCCCGCTTTCCGAGGCTATTGCGCGGCATTCCTTGAAGTTTTTCCCAAGCGCCTTGAGCGCGCGAAGCTCGTTTTCATTCATTCGAGTGTCCCTTCAACGTTTTGGTTTTTCGGGTGCGTTTTCCTGTCGGATTTATTTGGGCCGCATCGGTTTTAAGAAGCGTTGCAAACGGAACGCGCCATGCGCCAAGGTCAGCGCTTCCTGAAGCCCGCCTCGTGCGCGAGTTCCCTGATTTCGTCGTCGGTCATCGCGGACTTGCGGTCGCCCTCGTAGAGCTTTTTCACTCCGGCAAACATCCTGTCCAAAAGCGCCTCGTCCTCGGCCGCGCCCTTCCCGAGGAGTTCCCCGGCCTTGTATTTGACCAGGGATTTGCCCGAGTGCTTTCCGACCACAAAGCGCCTGGCCCCTCCGACTAGCTCCGGGGGAAACGGCTCGTAGGTGAGGGGGTCCTTGAGTATCCCGTGCACGTGGATGCCGCTTTCGTGCGCGAAAACGTTGCGGCCCACGACCGCCTTGTTCAATGGCACCGGAAGGTCGCCGCTTTTCGAAACGTATTCCGCAAGCTCGGTCAAATGCTTGAGCTCGTACTTGCGCACGCCGTAGTGGTAGTAAAGTATCATGATGATTTTTTCGGTCTCCGCGTTCCCCGCGCGCTCGCCTATGCCAAGCATCGTGGTGCTGGCCCACGTTGCGCCGGCTTCGAGGGCGGCGACGGTGTTTGCGACCGCGAAACCGAAGTCGTCGTGGCCGTGGAATTCCAGCGCGATTTTCGTCTGCCTTTTCAGGTCCCCGATTTTTTCCCGCACTTCCGCGGGCCTGGCCTTTCCCACGGTGTCGCACACGCGGTAGACCTCGGCGCCCTCGGCGTGCGCGGCGTTCACGAATTTTTTTTCGAAAGCGAAATCCGCGCGCGTGCTGTCCTCGCCGTGCACGAACACGCGCAGGCCGATGCTTTTGGCGAAGCCCACCGCCTTTTCGATTCTTTCAATCGCCTGCTCGCGGGTGATGCCCAGTTTTTTCTCCAAGTGCAAATCCGAAACCGGGTGGCTTATGCCGACC
>DAHXMR010000075.1 GCA_027371655.1 Microcaldota archaeon | reverse complement strand
AGAATCGAAACAAAAATAACGGAACTCAAAAACCTCGCGGGCGCAAAAGCCGCGGGCATGACCGCGGAAGAGCTCTCGCACGCCATAACGGCCCTGGGCCTGCCGGTTGACAAGCACGACGGCGAGGCCATTTACACCGAAGTCTCGCCCAACCGCCCGGACTGCTATTCGGTCGAAGGGCTGGCGCGCTTTCTGCAAAGCTTTTTGGGGACCAAAACGGGACTGCGCGAATACTCCGCAGCGCCAGCAACCATCGAGCTTAGGGTGGAGGAAAGCGCCAAAAACGGCCCGCGCCCGGTGATTGCCGCGGCGGTTGCGCGCAACGTGAAAATGACCGGCGAACTGGTCAAGTCGCTCATGCAGGTGCAGGAAAAACTGCACGACACGCTTGGGCGGAAAAGGCGCAAGGTCGCAATAGGCGTATACGATTTGTCCAAGCTCGCGCCGCCATTCACGTACAAGGCGGTGAAACCCAAGGAAGCGAAGTTCGTGCCCCTTGACACCAAAACTGAAATGGACCTTGAAGAAATCCTTCTTGAGCACCCCAAGGGCGTCGCATACGCAAAACTGCTCGAAGGCGCGAAAAACTATCCCCTCATAGTTGACAAAAACGGCCAAGTGCTGAGCTTCCCGCCCATAATCAACGGCGAGTCAAGCCGCGTAAGCGACCGGACGCGGGATTTGTTCATCGAAAGCACGGGTACAAGCCTTAGCGCGCAAAGCGATGCGCTCAACATTTTGTGCTGCATGCTCGCCGACCGCGGCGCAAAAATCGAGGCGGTAAAAATTACCGGCGCCGAAAAGATTGCAACACCAGACTTATCGGCGCGAAAGGCGAAAACAAGCGTTGGGGCGATAGAAAAACTGCTGGGAATAAGCGTTTCCGCAAAAGAGGCATGCTCGCTTTTCGAAAAAATGGGCTATTCGGCAAAAGCGGACGCAAAGGGCGCGATAAGCCTGCTTGCGCCGTGCTACCGCAACGACTTGTTGCACGAAGTGGATTTGATTGCAGACGTTGGAATCGCGTACGGGTTCGAAAAACTGCACGGAACCGGAATGCGCTTTGCGACAACCGGCGAAAAACACCCCAAGGAAGCCTTTGCGGACTGGGTGCGGGGCATAATGATAGGCTTGGGCTTCCAGGACTGCATAACGTTCATGCTCACGAACGAAAACCGCGAATACGGGAAAATGCTGTGCAGGCAGGAGCCGCGCGTGGAAATCGCCAACCCCCTCACC